>CAZSCD010000026.1:0-3125 GCA_964605345.1 uncultured Dehalococcoidia bacterium | reverse complement strand
ATTTTCGGCTTGTGTAACCAAAGAAGTAGTGGTTGAAAAAGAAGTGGAGATAGAGATCATCAAAGAAGTTCCTGTTGAAGTAGAAGTTATCAAAGAAATCCCCGTGGAAGTTATCGTTGAAAAGGAAGTATTAGTTGATGTCGTCAGACTGGTTGAAGTCCAAGTACCCGTTGAAGTAGAGGTGGTTGTTACAGCTACTCCGTTGCCTATACTTACTCCAAATCCACAGTATGATATATCCGATGGTATTTGGGTAGTTGGCGACAAACCGGATAGTAGAACTATAGTACATGGAACCTATGAAACTTTTAACGAGAGTGGCGAATGTTATTGGCGACGGCTTTCAGGTTTTTCTGAAGAGTATACAGATATAATTGCTCATGCTGTGCCAGATGGACATGCTGTTGTTACAATTAAGCCTAGTGATACTGGATTCAGTTCACGAGATTGTGGGAAATGGGTTCTTTTGGAAGAATAGTTAGACAGAATATTTTTCCAAACATATGAATAACTCTGCCGTGGCATTTTTACTTGGATTTATAAAAGGGAGCTTCAAATGAGACACGTGATTTGGATGGTATTGATTATGGTATTAGTTTCTTGTAATGGAGGAACCAGTAAATCTAATTCATCTAGCACGTCTGGTTTATCTAACATGTCTAATGAAGATGTCGCAGTAGTAACAACAGTTGAGGCCCCATCTCGTACCCTTCTCACAGCAGTAGATCAAGAGAAAGTCGAAATTGTACAAAGACATATGGATTATGGAACTGATCCAGATGAATATAGTCGCCCAGTTGGTCTCACTATGATGGTTCTTAAAAATCTTGAAGCTGATGGAGCATATTCATTGCATCTGGCAGTGTTAAGAAACAACGAAGAAATAGTTAAGGTTCTTTTGGATAATGGAGCTACCGTAGATATCAGGTCTAAAAGTGAAACGACTGCTACTCCATTGCATTGGGCGGCCTACTACTGTTTGGGAGACATGGTGTCCTTATTAATTGAATATGGAGCCTCTGTTAATGCAGTAGACGCAAATAATTCTACCGCTATTGACTATGTGTTGCATGGCCAAGAAGTTGGATTGGCTATGATTGAAAAGAAGATAGAAGAAGAATCTGATCCTTCCAGGTTGTCTTCTGGTGGAGTAGGAGCTGGTTCTGCTGGAGAGGATAACAGTCAATTATGGCCTGGATGTGTTGGGAGTTCAGAAGACACTACGGCTGAGGCGGAAGAACATTTACAGGATTTCATGTCAAAACTGAAAGAAAATGCTGGGAAATCTGGGAAAGATTTATGACCGTGGGCATTTTAATTTACCAGAAAGGATAATATGTTATAAACGTTTCGTTGTAATAATTTAAGATATGATATTTTACGAATTACAGTAACTGCATCAATGTTGTAGCTATGAATACACCTCAAGATAATTCAGGCTCCCAAATTAAAATTGCTACCTTATACGAACGAGTTGGGGGAGAACAGTTTTTTGTGGAACTTGTTGAACGATTCTATCAACTTGTAGAGAATGATTTTTCTTTGCGAGCCCTATACCCCAAAGACTTGGAGCCAGGCAAGGCTCATTTGGCAGCTTTCCTGATCCAATACTGGGGAGGACCACACAGATATTCGATCAAACGAGGTCATCCCAGGCTTCGTATGCGCCACATGCCATTCTCGATAGGTCAGAAAGAGAGAGATGCCTGGGTCGCTCACATGGTTGCCGCTTTGGACTCCATGGAGATTTCAGTAGATGAGGCTAGACTGATGAAGGAATACTTTAAGGAAACAGCTACGCTCATGATAAATCGTTAGTTGGGTATGATTAGGACAGATTAATTTATGAAAGAACTGATCGTAGATTTAGGTGTGATGTTACTAAATATGAAATCAGCCCTTAATCCAATAACGTGGTTAATTTAATAGAAACGAAGTGATGAAACTTAATCGAATCAATTCAGCTATCGGAATAACAATAGCATCTCTATATCATTTCAGCAGGATGAATGATTTGAAGGATAAACAAACTTATCTCCTTGCTCTTTGTAAAGAACAAGGCGTTAAGGGAACAATACTTTTAGCGAAAGAAGGTATTAATGGGACAATAGCTGGCAGTGACATGGCAATCGAAGTCATACTTTCATGTATTAGAAGATGGCCAGAAATAGATAATTTGGAGGTAAAATACGCTACTAGTAGTAACCAGAAATTCAATCGTTTGAAAGTTAAGAATAAAAAAGAAATAGTAACCATGGGAGAAATTGATATTGATCCACGAGTCAATGCTGGACAACATATAGATCCTAAAGATTGGAATGACCTAATTACACGTGGAGATGTAATGCTAATTGATACACGCAACAAGTTTGAAATTTCTATGGGACGTTTTATTGATGCTGTTGATCCTAGAATAGAAAACTTCCGAGAGTTTCCATCATGGGCAAACGAACTTGCTAGTAGGCCGGATAAACCCGATAAAATAGCTATGTATTGTACGGGAGGTATTCGTTGTGAAAAGGCTACAGCGTACATGAAAAAATTGGGTTTTGAAGAAGTGTATCATTTGAAAGGAGGGATACTAAAATATCTTGAAAGTGTTTCACAGGAAGATAGTTTATGGGAAGGAGAATGTTTTGTTTTTGATGATAGAGTGTCACTTACCCATGGACTAGTCGAAGGTGAATACAGTTTATGTTATGGTTGTCAGCAACCAGTATCATTGCCAGAAACCAAGTCTTCATTATACGAACAAGGTGTTTGTTGCCAGAAGTGTCACAAAAACCTTTCAGATGATCGAAAATCAAGCTTGCGAGAACGACAAAGACAAGTTTCATTGGCTAGGTTAAGAGGTAAGACACACATTGGCGATCAGGCTATGGATGACCAGATGGTAAAACGTAAAAAATAAATCCATGTGAGTCTATAAATCATGAATAACTCACCCTGCTAAAATAACCTCATATACATAGGAGCATTAAGATTATGAAAGGACGCAAAATTTCTGTGCTTATAACCTTATTGATTATTGCATTAGTCGCTGTTTTAACTTCTTGTAGTAATGAAACTAGCATTTCAAGTTCAGTGAGTGATGATGTACCTGTAGTGTCAGCCCCTAGTCTAGC
>CAZSCD010000025.1:0-20384 GCA_964605345.1 uncultured Dehalococcoidia bacterium | reverse complement strand
TACTAAAAAACGTTCGCCTAATTATAGAAGAAAGACAACGTATGTTTTCTCTACTAGAAACTTTGCCAGGCGTAAAACCATGGCCATCATCCGGGAATTTCATTTTGTGCCAATTTGAAAATAAAATTGCAAATAAAGCTTATGAAGGCTTAGCAAAACAAGGTATATTTGTACGTAAATTTGGTTCCAAACGTCTTGAGGACTGTTTTAGAGTAGCAGTTGGAACTCCTGACCAAACTAACGTTTTCATTGATGCCTTAAGGGAATTGATGCATGATTATAACTAGAAATCCTTTTTGCAACCCCATAACCGTAGTTACAAACCTTCCAAAAACTGAAATTCAGGGAGACTAAATTTGATACAACGAACTAGCAAACTAAATCGCGACACAAACGAAACACAAATTTCTATCGAAATCAACATTGATGGCCAAGGCGATTCTAAAATTAAAACTGGTAATGGCATGTTTGACCACCTTTTATCCCAAATATCCCGCCACGGTCTCATAGACATTCACTTGAGTGCTAAAGGAGATATTGAAGTCGGATGGCACCACCTCGTTGAGGATGTAGGAATATTATTTGGACGAGCACTAAAAGAGGCAGTTGGTGAAGCCAAAGGCATCACACGTACAGCACATTCATACGTCCCACTAGATGAATCACTTGCTTTAAGTGTCGTGGATTTTGGAGGACGTGGTTACTCGGAAATCGATGCCAAACTAACAGACTCTGACCTTGGTGGACTATCAGGTAGCTTGGGAACTCATTTCTTAGAATCCATATCACGAGAAGGTGGGTTTAATTTACACGTGATAGTAATATCTGGGGTAAATAACCACCACAAAGCAGAAGCTATATTTAAAAGCCTAGCACGAGCAATGAGAAAAGCATTAACTTTGGATCCAAGGTTGAAAAACAAAGTTCCTAGCACTAAAGGTAAAATAGGATAGGATCTAAATACATATCCCAAAAACGTAAGCCACCAACCAAAACACATTCATTAGACATCCATACTCTCGACTTCAAATCGATAGTCTTCTATGACCGGGTTGGCTATAAGTTTCTCACACATATCCTTGGACATTTTTGATGCCACGTCTTCATTTTCCACGTTAAGGCTAATCTCCATATATTTACCAACTCTAACTTTGTCCACTTTATCGAATCCAAGTTGACGAAGAGCACCCTGAATTGTTTGACCTTGGGCATCATTAACCGTGGGTTTGAGATTAATAAAAAATTTAACTAAAAACATGTCATTCAACTATCTTGCCATATATTCAGGTGCATTTGGTGAACTTTCGTGAGCATTGATAAATAACTCTATTCTATCCTGATCAAAATGTTCGAATTTGTCAATAAAATTCCAAGCCACCAAAGATATTGTTGAACCCATATTAGGGTAGGGCAACATTATAACTTTCAACCCGTCGATCAAGGCATCATTCACAACACTTGTCAATTCATCAACCAAATCAGGGCATCCATTAGGACAAGCATAATAAACTCCAACCCCTCCATGTTCCAAATTGTGCACGACTACTTCATCAGGCAAAGCTAAATCATAAATACCCCATGGAGCTGGAGCATATGGATGCGTATAATGAGGCCCTGAAGTAGCTGGCATAGATTCATATGGAACATGTGTGTCCTCAGGAAGGATATGGTCTCTACCTTGATCTACGATTCTTTCACCCGGCAAGGTATCATTACCAGAACATCCAAGTACACATACAAGCAACACCAAAACCTGCAAAATAGATGCCATTTTTATATTAATTTGTCTTAAAAACATATTAACTTAATCTAGTGATGAAGAAATACTTTGCCTCGATTATAAACTAATTATGTTGATGATATGTTAAATATTTCACAGGCTCTGCATACATAGACACACAATCAAACCATCCATGTCTGCATTCCGCTAAGACCACTTAACATCGGCCTAGAACTTTATTTCTATCTCATCACCATCTTGTGGTGCGTAACTGCTAGGAGTTTCGTTTATGATGCCGTTAACTATAACTTGCAAGCTTCTTAGTCCTACTCCAGCACGTTCTTCGTCGGTTAGTTCGGGACACGCTTCACCAGCCGCGTCTTGCGCAAAGGAATAAGTTCTGCCTGCAACTCTTCCAAGCGTGTTGTATGAATCTGGAAGAGTCATAGTAGTATCAGTCAATTCTCCTCCAATGCTATTGAAGAATAGGGCTAGTGTAGCATTCTCTCCAGATTCTGATGCGCTTCTTGGATGAATATGAACCTCGCCATCTCCATGACTATGTATGCCGCCTGGTGAAACCGGAAATGGATCCAATTCATAATCGCAGACATTCACAGTGTATTTAGCATGCCAGTGATCTCCAATGGTTGGACTATTAGCTGTACCAATGGATATAGGCAATCCTGGAGCAAACAAAACAGAAATAAAAAGTAATCCTACTAAGACAACAGCGACTAACAAGCCTAATCGTATCGCTCGTTTGCGCCTACGGTTGCGATGACGTCTTGCAGTTCGTGCTTGTGATGGCGTCAATCTTTCCTTTGAACGTTTCTCTCGTTTATCCATATCTACCTATGTATTCATTAATTTATTTGTATTTTCTTAAACAATACTTTCATTTGTAAGCTTTTTATAAGCTTGTAAATAGCGCTGTACAGTTTTGTCGATAACATCCTGTGGTAATTCTGGGGCTGGAGGTTCGTGATTCCATCCATTAGCATCCAACCAATCTCTTACAAATTGCTTGTCATAGTTTAACAGGGAACTCCCTGGCTTATAATGTTCAGCATCCCAGAAACGACTTGAATCTGGTGTAAGTAACTCATCTATAAGAGACAACTTCCCGTCTATAATACCAAATTCCATCTTGGTATCCGCAATTATAATGCCTCTACTCTTTGCTAAATCGTGAGCAGAATTGTAGACCGCCTTAGAAGTATCTGAAAGTTTCAATGCTTGATCCACTCCAACCATATCCTTTACTTGTTGATAGGTTAAATTCTCATCATGTCCTTCATCAGCTTTTGTTGTAGGAGTAAATAGAAGTTCTGGCAATCTGTCTCCTTCTGTTAGTCCAGATGTGACAACCTGCCCAGACACCGTTCCATTCCTACGATACTCTGACCAGGCTGATCCCGTAATATATCCTCTAACAATACACTCAACATCTATGCGTTGTGCTTTACGTACTAACATAGATCTCCTAGCAATTTCATGTGACAAAGACAAATCTTTTCTAGTAAAAGCCAAATCAACTAAATGATTAGATACTATGTGAGCCGTCTTTTCAAACCAAAAGGCTGAAAGTTGACTCAACACAGCACCTTTATGAGGAATTGTGGACGGTAAAACTACATCAAATGCTGAAATACGATCGGTTGCAACCATCAATAAAAGTCCATCATCTAAATCATATGTATCTCTAACTTTGCCTCGATACAACATGTTGGGAAGATTAGTTGCATGACTTACTGTCATATTATTACTCTCATCAAAACACCTTAAGCTTACTCGTAATTTTCACTACTCGTATCCGCATTTACACGTAACTGAACCCCCACGTTGATAATATCCAACACATAGCCATATTACTTCAAACCAACACGATCGAAGACTTCATCAACGTATCTAATATAATAACTGTAATCGAAAAGATCTTCCAAGTCATTTGAAGAAAATATTGAAGAGATCTCATCATCTAAACCAATCAGTTCTCGGAATTCCTTGTTTTCATCCCAAGCCTTCATAGAATTACGTTGTACTATAGAATACGCTTTTTCCCTGCTCATACCTTTCTCAATTAGTGATAGCAATACCCTCTGAGAAAATAAAATCCCGCCAGTTGACTCCATGTTCTGAACCATACGCTTAGGATGTACTCTGAGATCTTTCATTACACCTGAAAACAAACTTAATATGTAATCTAAAGCCATGCACGAATCTGGGAATATAATACGCTCCGCCGATGAGTGGCTTATGTCACGTTCACCCCACAACGCTACGTTTTCTAAAGCAGTTACCGCATGTCCTCTTAGTAGTCTAGCTAACCCACACACACGTTCAGATAATTCTGGGTTGCGTTTATGCGGCATTGAAGATGAACCGGTCTGTCCTTGTTTAAACGGTTCTTCTACTTCTCGTATTTCGGTTCTTTGAAGAGATCTAATTTCTGTAGCGAATTTCTCCAGAGAAGCTCCAATAATTGATAACGTCGTAACAAACTGTGCATGCCTATCACGTTGAACAATCTGATTTGATACTGGGGCTACTCGTATTCCAAGTTTTGCACAAACTTTAGCTTCTATAGAAGGATATACAGTAGCATGAGTTCCAACTGGGCCTGACAATTTACCCACTGCAATTGAATCTTTTGCCGAACTTAAACGTTGATGATTGCGTCTCATCTCATCCCACCAAAGAGCCATTTTCAGACCAAAAGTTATCGGTTCAGCATGCACTCCATGGGTACGGCCCATCATAATTGTAGTTTTATACTCCAGGGCTTTATCTTTCAAAACTCCAAGAAGTATTTCCAATTCCTCATTAAGCAAATCAGTAGCATCTATAAGCTGAAGAGATGTTGCCGTATCCCAAACATCGCTTGAGGTCAGTCCCATATGCAACCATCTTCCTTCAGGTCCCAATCCTTCTGTAACTGATTCAAGAAAAGCAGTCATGTCATGTCGCGTACGATGCATCACTTCTTGAATACGCTTCAAGTCATAAGTCGCGTTAGTTAACTTATCCACATCTGAAAACGGTATAACTCCTTCTTCAGCCCACGCTTCGCACGCAGCCAATTCTACAGTCAACCATTTATCATATTTATTTTCATCTGACCAAACCTGTTTCATCTTAGGTCGGGCATATCGATCTATCATCGCATCAACTTCCCATAATCGCGTGTCATAAATCTCATCAACATATTAGCTAAGCATTTCTCATTTTTAATTATAATTAATACCTACAAATTCCTAATAAATATACTTCGTCCCAATTACTAATTTTACCAGTTGTTGTGACAATAATCACGGATTTTTTGATTTGGTGTTTACTTTGGCTATATCTTTACGATAAACCATGCCTTCAAACTCAATGTGTTTAACCTTCTTATAAGCCTCATATCTAGCTTCATCAATAGTCTTACCTAAAGCACTCACTGTCAAAACTCTACCTCCATCAGTCACAATCATGGACGTGTTTCCATCATCTGATTCAATCAGTTTGGTACCTGCATGGAAAACTGGTATGTCCGAATCTAAATCATTCAAACCATGTATCGAATAACCTGTGGAATAACTTGCAGGGTATCCTTCAGATGCTAGTACAATTCCTACACACACTTCCTCTTTCCATTCAACTGGAATTTCGTCTAGTCTACCTTGTGCTAAACCAAACATAACATCAGCAAAATCAGTTTTTAATCTTGGCAAAATCACCTGAGTCTCAGGATCTCCAAAACGACAATTGAATTCAAGAACTTTAGGACCCTGTGTTGTAAGAATTAATCCAGCATAAAGAATTCCCGTATATGGAGTACCTTGATCTTTTAAAGCCTGTACAATAGGCTCCATAATTTCAACTCGCACCTGATTTTCTAATTCTTGTGTCCAAGTCTCAGGAGGACTAAAACTACCCATACCACCAGTATTAGGACCTACGTCACCATCGCCAATACGTTTGTAGTCACATGCTGACACCATAGATGAAATACTTCTGCCATCTACAAACGCAAATACGCTGATTTCTTGGCCTTCAAGATATTCCTCTATTAACACTTTATCTCCAGCAGTGCCAAAACTTTTGGTTTCCATAATAATACGCAAAGCTTCTAGGGCCTCATTCTTAGTCTGTGTAACAATCACCCCTTTACCAGCCGCGAGCCCATCTGCTTTAACAACAACTGGCCCATGCAAAGAAATAACATAATCTCTTGCTTCGTTATAAGATGTAAAAATTTCGGCTGATCCAGTTGGGATTCCAATATCTAACATTAGATTCTTGGCAAAACTCTTGCTGCTCTCAAGCACCGCCGCTTCTTTTGTCGGACCAACCACCAGAAGACCATCTATTGAGAAAGCATTGGATATACCTGCTACCATGGGAGCTTCAGGGCCAACTACGGTCAAGTCGACCTTGTTTTGTTTCGCATAATCAAGTAATCCAGCTACATCTCCAGAAGAAATCGGGACGTTCTGTGCAATTTGTTGTGTTCCAGCATTTCCAGGAGATACTAAAAGTTCGGTTACACTATCACTATGGCTAAGTTTCCACACAATAGCGTGTTCTCTTCCTCCATTTCCTATAACCATCACTTTCATTTCATAACCAATCTAAACCGTAAATTCAATAGTAGACGGTTTGTTCTATTCCCACTCAATTGTACCTGGAGGTTTACTCGTAACGTCATAAACAACTCGGTTTACACCTTCAACTTCGTTAGTTAGGCGATTTGCAATGTTGCCTAGGACATCATAGGGTATCCTGGCCCAATCAGCCGTCATTGCATCTTGACTCGTAACAGCCCTGATAGCAATAACATGCCCATAAGTACGAAAATCACCTGTAACACCAACGGTTCTTGTGTTAGTCAATACTGCAAAACTTTGCCAGAGTTGCCCATACAAATTATTGGACTTAATTTCATCCATTAAAATCCAATCAGCGTCTCGTAGTATTTCTAGTTTCTCATGAGTTACATCTCCCATTATGCGTATAGAAAGACCAGGTCCTGGAAATGGCTGTCGATAAACCATCTCCTCGGGTAAATTTAACTCAAGGCCAACTTCACGAACTTCATCTTTAAACAAATATCTCAGCGGTTCCACAAGTTTCAATTTCATGTGGTCTGGTAGACCTCCAACATTATGATGAGTCTTGATCTTCGCAGATGTGCTGGTTTCATCAGTCTTACTCTCTATAACATCTGGATATAGAGTCCCTTGAGCGAGAAAATCTACTGTACCAATTTGACTAGCCTCACTTTCAAATACATCGATAAATTCTTTACCCACGACTCGACGTTTTTCCTCTGGATCCACAATGCCATTAAGAGCATTTATAAACCTATCTGAGGCATCTACATGAATAAATTCCACGTTCATATATTTCTCAACAGTGCTTTCTATCCGTTGTGGTTCTTCTCGACGCATAAGCCCATTATTAACAAATATGCACGTTAATTGACTACCAACGGCTTTAGAAATCAATGCTGCTGTTACAGCAGAATCTACTCCTCCAGACAAAGCGCATATAACCTTTCCAGACCCAATTTTATTACGGATATCTTCAATTGAATCAGATACGAAATTACCCATGGTCCATACAGGTCTACACTCACAGATTTTATAAAGAAAATTCTCCAAAAGAGCTGTACCGTTAGGTGTATGCACAACTTCAGGGTGAAACTGAAGACCAAACATTCCTTGGCCATTTCCTATAACTGCTATTGGAGAGTTGTCAGTATTAGCTAATGTAACAAACCCTGAAGGATTTTCTGTTATCTGGTCGCTATGACTCATCCATACTGGCATAGAAGAAGGTAATCCATGAAATATAGTTTCTTTAGATGTTTTCTGATTTAAAGTAGCACGCCCATACTCTCGCTTATTTGATGCAGAAACCTTACCACCAAGTTGATGAACCATCGCTTGCATGCCATAACAAATACCTAATGTTGGTATTTGACTATCGAGTATCCACTCTGGAACGCGCGGAGCTCCCTCATCATAAACACTTGCCGGTCCTCCAGAAAGTATGACTCCCCTGGGATTTAAATGAGCCACATCATCCCAAGAAGTATCATGAGAGAAAATTTCACAGTAAACCTTACTCTCTCTAACTCGGCGTGCAATAAGGCGGCTATATTGAGATCCGAAATCAATTACAATAACAGACTCTCGTTGAACTCTATGAATGTTCTCGGACATAAATCCTAGATTCACCATTCTCCTTAGACGCTTTCAAAGAGAACTAAAGCAGATGGGCATTATTACCTTTTAATCAAGTCAACCACCTGCAAAATGTTGTGCTATGCATATCAAATTAACTGTAGCATTTGAGGCATTTCTCAGGCTATCACCCATGATATACTATGGTCAAGCTTGAAGTCGAAAATAAATAATGCAAGATTCAAATTCGTTCTCAGACCTACAATATCAAATAGAATCTGCAGTAACTATTATCAAAAACTGTGGAGTAGTTGCTATTCCCACTGATACGCTTTATGGCTTAGCAGCATCAGCCTTTGAAGAATCAGCAGTTGAAAAGATTTTTAAACTAAAGGGACGCCCGAATTCCATGGCCATTCCTTTGATTATTGCAGAACCAAACGACATAAACAAATGGGCAATCAACATACCAGAAATTACTTGGGATTTAACAAAACATTTCTGGCCAGGTGCATTAACAATAATTCTGGAACGCAACCCAAAGATTCCGCACTATTTAGGAGGAGATCCTAATACAATTGGCTTTCGAGTTTCCAACCATTTAGTTCCTACGTCTATTGCTCGCTCATTAGGAGTGCCAATCACTGGAACAAGTGCTAATAGAAGTGGGGGACCTAACCTAGAAACAATTAAATCCATGAAAACTGAATTTGGAGACAAGATAGATATGATTGTAGAGAAAGGAGAGAAACCTAGAGGACTTTCTTCTACGGTCATAGATTTGACAAAAAAATGTCCGAGAATTTTACGTAATGGCGAGATTCCTAAGGAAGCGCTTGAAACAGTATGCAACAGTAAGTTTTCATGAATATAATTCTGGAATTAGATTTTGAATAAATTATGTTATTTGCGAACTACATGGAATTATATTGAACAGACTTGGCAAAATCTATCTTAAGATGTATGTTTTCTTGACAATCACCTAATCTAGATAAAAACCAATCATAAATCTAACGGATTTTTTATTTAAAGTGAAACCAATAATTGATGAATTTAGTAAGTTAGTAGACTGTGAAATAGATGCGATACTACATTCGCAAGATTCACAACTCTACAAAATCATGTCGTATCACATAGGAACACCTACCAAGCAAGATGACTCCATTAAACATGTTCGCAAGCAACGTATACATGGCTCACTTTGTTTACTTTCATGTCGCACACTTGGAGGAAACATAGACTTAGCTCTCCCAAATGCTGCATCAATAGAACTGTTAACCAATTTCTGCCAAATACACGACGATGTACAGTCAGGAAATCCACAAAGAGACAATCAAGATGCAGTGTGGTGGCTATGGGGACCAGCACAAGCTATAAATGCCGGTGACGGCATGCATGCTCTAGCACGATTATCAATGTTCAGACTAGCAAATCTAAACATGTCTTCAGATAAAATCTTTCAAGCTATACAATTATTTGACGAAGCTAGTCTCAAAACGTGTGAAGGCAGATTTTTAGAACTTGAAGCCCAAGAACATTTGAGTATAAGCGTAGAATCATATCTATCTACGGCGAAAATGAAAACCGGATCTTTATTTGAGTGTGCCATGAAATTAGGTGCACTGGTAGCGTCTGACAATAGAAAAGCAATTGATTCTATGGGAACCATTGGAAGTGAACTTGGTGTTGCAATGCAAATAAATGCCGAACTACGCGAATTGTGGGGACCACATCCCGATAACCAACCAATCAGCCCAGAAGTTATGAACAAAACGAAGATGTTACCGGTAGTATATGCACTTCAAAAAGCCTCATTAAGTGAAAAACGTAAGATCGGTGACATTTACTTTAAGAGAGTCCTTGAACCTAAAGATGTAGCAAGTCTTCTTGCAATATTGGAAGAACTTGATGTCAAAAATGACTGTGAAGAAATTATAAAAACTAAAAAATCGGAATGTTTATCTGAACTCGAAGCCCATGGACTACTGCCTGAAAGCAAGAACGAGCTCACACATATGATTAACTTTTTACTTGAATGACTACTGTGACAAATAAGAAAACTGTAAAAGATATCGACTTAAAAGGTAAGACTGTTCTCGTACGCGTAGATTATAACGTCCCATTTCATCCAAACACTACCCATATATCAGACGACAGCCGCATCAAGGCTTCTTTACCAACAATCAAATACTTGATTGGTCAAAAGTGTAAAGTGATACTTTGCACTCATTTAGGTCGCCCCGACGGCAAAATTTCTAGAACTTTGACCGTCGCTCCTATCGTAAAAAGATTGGAAGAATTACTTGCTAAACAAGTATTATTTGTGTCTGAATGCATCGGCTCAGAAGTTAAAATGAGGATTGAAGAGATAAACCAAGGTGATATTTTGATGTTAGAGAACGTCCGATTCCACCCAGGAGAAGAATCTAACGATCCAAGATTTGCTTCAGAATTAGCTTCTCTAGCAGAAATATACGTTAACGATGCATTTGGGTGTTCTCACAGATATCACGCATCTACTGTAGGTGTTACCAAGTACCTACCCGCCGTATCAGGATTACTTATGTCAGATGAAATAATCATGCTTGGTGATACACTAAAGTCTCCAAGAAGACCATTTGCTGCAATTTTGGGTGGAGCTAAAACTTCAGACAAATTGGGATTATTAGAGAAGCTAATATCTTCAGTAAACATCCTAATAATAGGAGGGGGAATGGCTGCAACATTCCTGAAGGCGAAGGGATTAGAAGTAGGTGAATCTCTGATTGAACTAGACTATTTGCCATTTGCAACAAACATACTTAATAATATAGATTCCCATGAGGTAAACCTAATTCTACCTGTAGATGTCGTTGTTGCCGAATCTTTTGAAGAAACAACACCTCATCGCACGGTAAATGTCACAAATATCATGCCAAACTCTAGAATCATGGATATTGGGCCTCAAACAATCCATCTAATAAGTAAGTCACTAAACCCATGTAAAACCGTCCTGTGGAACGGTCCCATGGGAATATTCGAATGGCATTCATTCTCACATGGAACGAACAGTGTAGCAAACATTCTGTCTGGTCTAAAACAAGCAACAACGGTCGTGGGAGGAGGGTCAACAGCCGAATCAACTGGCAAACTGGGACTCACAAAAGCTATGACTCATGTTTCAACAGGTGGAGGTGCATCATTGCAATTCCTAGAGGGTAGGGGACTGCCTGGTATCAAAGCCTTACTCGATAAATAATTTAAATGAGGTTAAAATTAATCACGGAAAAGGATGAACCTATATTATGATTGACTTTCCTAACATAAGCGATCTCTGTCGCTCAACTCCATCCAGAATAATTATGTTAGTTATCGACGGCTTAGGCGGACTCCCACACCCAGAAACTGGTAAATCAGAACTCGAGACCGCCAACCTACCAAATCTAAATCGTCTAGCTCAAATAAGTGATTGTGGCTTAACTACTCCCGTTGCACCTGGCATAACACCTGGTAGCGGACCTGGGCATATTTCTTTGTTTGGATATAATCCAATTAAACATTTAATCGGTAGAGGAGTTCTGGAATCCTTAGGCATTGGAATAGAACTGAGGGACAATGACGTAGCAGCCAGAGGGAATTTTTGCACAATAGATTCTAACGGTCTGATTGTAGATAGACGTGCCAACAGAATTCCCAGCAATGAAAGTAATCAACTAATATCATTATTTGACCAAATACATATACCTGACGCAAACGTGTCTACATATCCAGTAAAAGACCATAGATTTGTTTTTCTGATCCGAGGTGATGATTTAGACGGCCATATAAGTGAAACTGATCCTCAAATTATAGGAAAGGCTCCTATGGAAGCAATAGCTTTGACACCTGGGTCAGAAAAAACAGCCTATATTGCAAATAAATTTATCTCATCTGCTAAGAATTTACTGCAATCACAAAATACAGCTAACATGATACTCCTAAGAGGATTTTCTAAGTTACCCGAACTGCCTAATTTTGCAGACAGCTATAAACTGAACCCAGCAGCTATAGCAGCATATCCAATGTATAGAGGCCTAGCTAAACTAATTGGTATGGATGTTTTACAAACAGGCATGACCTTCGACGATGAACTAATTACATTAAATCAACATTTTATGGAACATGACTTTTTCTTTCTGCATTACAAACCAGCCGATGCAGCAGGAGAAGATGCCGATTTTGACACCAAAGTTAGTAAGCTAGAACAAATAGATTCGAAAATCCCTGAATTGATAGATATGGAAGCAGACGTGTTAATAGTAGCAGGAGATCATTCTACACCATCAATAATGGGGAGCCATAGTTGGCATCCAGTACCATTAATGATACATTCGAAATCAACGAAACACTGTGGAGTGGATAATTTCACAGAACGTAACTGTCGAAACGGATCAATTGGTACAATATCCGCAACGGACGTTATGACTTTAGCCCTAGCACATGCGGGCAAACTATCCAAATTTGGACCATAAATCGTTCTAGTATGTTTTGAGAGTTAATGCAACATGATAACCCCTATAATCACTGGGAACTGGAAAATGCACAATACGATTGACGAATCTAAAAATCTAGTCAATCAAATGATCCAGCCCTTAAATGAAATAGAAAGTGTTCAAACTGTATTATGCCCGCCATTCACATCCCTGACAGTTGTTCGAGAATTAATAAAACAATCAAATGTTAAATTAGGAGCTCAAAATCTTCACTTTGCTACAAAAGGTGCTTTTACAGGAGAAATTTCTCCCTTCATGGTCTCCGAACTATGTGAATACGTTATTTTAGGACACTCCGAACGACGCCAATATTTTTATGAGACTGACGATATCATTAACCTCAAAGTTATCTCATCTCTAAAGGCTGGGCTTACGCCAATTCTGTGTGTTGGAGAGAATTTGGCAGAAAGAGAACAGGGTAGGGCAAATCAAATCATAGAAACACAACTTACAGCCTGCCTGCAAAATTTACCTACTCAATCAGATTTAGTTGTAGCATATGAACCAGTATGTGCGATTGGAACAGGTATACCTTCAACCAGTCAAATGGCACAAGAAATGATGTCACACATAAGAATTATATTAGAGTCAATATTTGGCACCAATACTGCAAATGAAATAGCTTTGTTATATGGAGGCAGTGTGAATCCAAATAATATTTCTGAGTTGTTAAGCGAAAAAGATATCAATGGTGCTCTAGTAGGTGGAGCAAGTCTAAATCCAAAATCATTTATTGAAATTGTACAAGAGTCCGCCAAACTTCAAGCATAGAACTGAAAAGATCTTGCAAAATACATTATTAGTAATACTTGGCCCAACAGGAGTAGGAAAAAGTGCTCTTGCTATAGACCTAGCAAAACAATTTCATGGAGAAATTGTTAGTGCAGATAGTAGACAAATATATAAATACATGAACATAGGCACCGCCAAACCTTCAACAACGGAACTATCCACAACACCCCACCATATCATAGACATAATTAATCCAGATGAGATTTACAGTTTGGCCTTTTTCCTTCACGACGCTGTCAATGCTATAAAAACCATACACAAACAAGGAAAGATACCTATACTTGTTGGAGGCACTGGCCAATGGTTGTGGGCTTTAATTGAAGGGTGGAATGTGCCGGAAATTCCGCCAAACCAAGAGTTGCGTCTTCGGCTTACTGAACAAAGTAAGGAAAACGGTTACATGTCTTTGCATGCTGAACTATCCAAATTGAATCCAAGCGCAGCCTCTAAAATAGATGCGAGAAATGTTAGAAGAGTTATACGGGCCTTAGAACTATGTTATTCAGATATAGATATCCAACAGGCTCACCAAAAACAACAAGCCTCCCCATACAAAACATTAATCTTTGGACTAACTATGGACCGATCAGCTTTGTATGGGAAAATTGATAATAGAGTAGATAAAATGATCGAATCAGGATGGATAAATGAAGTAGGAAATCTACTAGATATGGGGTTTCATCGCGAATTACCTTCCTTGTCTAGCTTAGGTTATCAAGAAATCATCCAATATCTTTCTGGTGAAATATCTCAGGAATATGCTGTGACGCAAATTAAAAACCGTACTCACAAATTCGCCCGTAATCAAAATACCTGGTTTAAGCAAACAGATCAACGAATTAAATGGTTAGATCCTAAATCAGCTTTTAGATCTATAGATACGGAACTTACCCGCTGGATTAAGAATCCCAATTGAATATGTTAATATTTACCAAACGGTAATTACACTTACAGGAGACTAACCGTGGATTTCACTAAAATGCATGGAGCCGGAAACGACTACATTTTCATAGACGCACGATACCAAGAAAAAAATTGGCGTGATTTAACTATTGAAATGAGTGACCGTCACACAGGTATAGGCTCTGATGGAATGATTCTGCTTAAGGAGTCTCAAACATCTGATTTACGAATGCAAATGTTCAATGCCGATGGATCAGAAGGGAAAATGTGTGGCAACGGCATCCGTTGTCTTGTCGCTTTTGCGATAAATCAAGGCATTATCCCAGAAGATACTTCTCCTGTTATTGTAGAAACTCTAGCCGGCAATTTGAAAGTAACTCCAATATGGGAAAACAACAAAATTACTTACGCATCTGTATCAATGGGCAAGCCAAATTTCGAACCTCAAAGCCTACACACCATAACAACACAAAACACAAACAATATTGCACTAATGGACTACCCTCTTGAAATAAACGAGCAAAACTTAAACGTCAACGTTACCTCTCTAGGCAACCTTCATGCTATAACCTTCTTAGAAACACCTGTTGAAACCTATGACCTTACAAATATAGGACCATTAGTTGAAAATCATTCCATGTTTCCCGATAGAACAAATTTTGAAATTGTTAATGTTCTTAATAGGCATCATTTAAAAGTAAGAGTATGGGAAAGAGGTACAGGACAAACTTTAGCATGTGGCACTGGCGCATGTGCAGTAACAGTGATATGTCATATTAAAAACCTTGTAGATGACAAAGTTACAGTATCTTTACCTGGAGGCGACCTTATAATTGAATGGAACGGGCAAGATGAAGTCATAATGGAAGGACCGATTGAAGAAGTTTTCCAAGGTAAATGGATTACATAAACATCTAATTAATTGAAAAGGAAATCATCTAATCAACTCAATAAGCTAACCAAAACGCTAAATACGTGTTTACACTGGAGGTTATGTGAAATATTCAAAGCGGATTGACCAAATACCACCATATTTATTCGTTCAAATAAGTCGGAAAATTGCTGAAAAGAAGGCCCAAGGAATAGAAGTAATAAGTTTTGGTATTGGTGATCCAGACATTGCAACACCAAATCAAATACTAGACGGCCTACGTAAATCTTCAAACGATCAAGCCAATCACCGGTACCCAGAATCTGAAGGCCTACCTGAATTTCGTCAAACAGTATCTGATTGGTATGATAGTCGATTCAACGTCAAACTTAACCCACAAACAGAAGTTATATCACTCATAGGAGCTAAGGAAGGAATTGGCCACGCAGCGCTTTGCTTCATAGATCCCGGCGACATTTGTCTGATTCCTGACCCAGGATATCCTGTATACGCTGTTGGAACCTTATTTGCTGGTGGAACTAATTACGTAATGCCATTGCTAGAAGATAACAATTGGCTACCTGATTTAGACACAATACCGTCTCACATAGCAGAACAAGCAACAATGATGTGGCTAAACTATCCAAATAACCCAACTGGTGCAGTGGCAGATTTAAACTATTTTGATAAAGTCGTGGAATTTGCAAAAAAATGGGATGTCGCTATACTTCATGACGCATGTTACACCGAGGTTGCATTTGATGGATACAAACCTCCCAGTTTTCTACAAGCTAAAGGAGCTATGGACATTGGAATAGAATTTCACTCAATGTCGAAATCTTACAATATGACAGGCTGGCGTGTTGGAATGGCCGTAGGAAATCAGGAAATAATTGAAAAGCTTCTTGTCGTAAAATCTAACCTTGACTCCGGTGTACCGGGCTCCATACAAAAAATGGCTATAGAAGCAATGAGAAAACCGATTCAATATGTGGATGAACGTAACGACATATATCAGTGTCGTCGTGATAAAGTTGTTAAGGTTTTGAAAGAAATCGGATTGACACTAGAATCTCCCAAAGCCAGTTTATATGTTTGGGCACGTGTTCCAGACGGATTAACCTCCGCTAAATTTGCAGAACAATTACTAGAAGAACGAGATGTTTTAATGATCCCAGGAGGTAATTACGGCGTCAATGGGGAAGGATACGTACGTCTTTCACTCACGTTAGAAGATGACAAAATTGATGAAGCTTTAACAAGAATTTCAGGATGGCATCCCAAATAGTTGAGTGAAAATACGAAAGGACCACTTAATATAGTTAAAAAACTTAAATATACTAAAACACAAACAGAGCGAGCTCTTCTCGTAGGAGTCACACGTAAATCACATCTGAGATCCGAGTCGCTAAAGGACTCACTAAATGAGTTGTCCGAGCTTGCAAAAAGTGCGGGTGCATTTGTAACTGGACGAATGACTCAAAAAGTAGAAAAGACAACTCAATATTACGTTGGCAAAGGTAAACTAGAACAATTAAAACAAACCTTAATATCTGACAATGTAAATACAGTTATATGCGACGCTGAACTCACTCCTACACAACAACGTAACTTAGAAAACTTCTTGGGCGAGCACATAAAAGTGATTGATCGTACAGCCCTCATTTTAGATGTTTTTGCAACCAGGGCACATACACATGAAGGACGACTACAAGTCGAATTAGCACAACATGAATACCTATTACCACGACTGGCGGGACAATGGTCACACCTTGAAAGACTTGGTGGAGGCATAGGAACACGTGGCCCTGGAGAAACACAAATAGAAACAGATAGAAGGCTTGTCAGGGGACGAATACAACGAATAAAACGAGAGCTAGAAAGGGTACGACAACATCGTGGACGTTCGAGAAGCAGAAGAAACCAGCAGGGAATGCAAGTTGCTAGCCTTGTAGGCTATACAAATGCAGGGAAAAGTTCGTTGTTAAATAAGTTAACAGGTGCTGGAGTCACTACACAAAACAAGCTTTTTACCACATTAGACCCAGTTACAAAACGAGTAAGATTACCTTCAGGACGCAGTATACTATTTACAGACACTGTTGGATTCATTCAAAATTTGCCAGCCAACATCATTGCCGCATTTCGCGCAACTCTTGAAGAAATTGTGGAATCCACTCTGCTTATACACGTTGTAGACATAATTAACCCAAGAGCAGCAGAACAAGTTCATGAGGTGGAAAAGGTATTGTCGGAATTAAATTCGTCCGACAAACCACGGATAATGGCATTAAATAAAATAGATTTACTGGAAAATCCCTTAGAGTTGATGAATCAAAATAAACCTGATGAACATCCAGCGGTATTTATTTCAGCTTCACTAGGCACCGGCTTGACTGACCTTTTGAATCTAGTTGATAGCGAAATCAATAGCCTAGAGCAACAAACAGCGCTGAAGGGCATGGATTAACTCAGTCATAGTCAGTTTGTTTCACTCAATGCCATAAATACGCCCTGGCCTTATTAAGCCAAGTCATGGTTCGCACTATATATGTTATGTCAAGCTGAAACCTGGCAAGGTCTATTCCAATAATTTATTCCGTGCCGTTGACACGCTTATTATTCCAGCTTTGTGAAGCTCTTTGAGTAGCTCAAAGGCCACATCCTTTGGTTTTGTTGTTTCAAATTCAACAATCCTAACGCCTGGCAGAATAATAGACGGTTGAAATCCGGTTTCTTTGAATACCACAATCTTTTCTCCATATAGAACACAGGCCGCACCCACTTGATAAAGAATTTTTTCTATTTTGCGTCCAACAGATATTAAATCCTTCTGGTACTCTTGTTCATTAGTTAATATGAGCACGGCTGCCATGCATTCTTGCATCTTGTTGGAAATCCTTGCTGATATCGGTTGATTAATATCTTCTGCATCAGTCACGCCATCAGAATATAAAATCTGGAATTCGTCAAAAATTTCACGTACAACATCTAGGGCGTTAGAATCTCCACCATGTCCTACAAACACCTCATGGGCTCGTATATCATTGCCTTGTATCTCAACGTGTTTACTTGCACTTGACTCTATCTTTGTGTCAGAAGCTATTTGTTTTGCACTTTGTAAAGAAGGTAACTGTTGTGCCTGATCTATGTCTACGTTTAAAACAGCATCTACTTCTTTCAATATGCCTACATATACTCCATTAGATTTAATTATATCCAAGCATTCGTTAGTTAGTTCTGGATGAATGTTTAATTCTCTATTGAGCATGTTTTGGGCGTATGTATCTTCAGGTAATCGTTTTTTGTTGAGCATACGATAAAACCTATCAAATACCTCAGGCAAAGTTGCTGCCTCTATTAAAGCCATTTTCTCTTCTTCGTCATCTTTAGGAGCAACTATGGCTTCCCCTAAAGAGGTAAGGCTAATAATATTATCGTTATACTTCCCTTTGGTAAGTCCATATTTTGAAGAAGAATTTATCTTCAATGTATATCCACTGCTAGATGGTGTTGTGCCTAGTGTTTTAGCTAAAAGAATTCGTTCGAATGGCAGCCCTGCATTCACTTCCTGAATGGCAACCGCGACAGTCAGGGCTTCTTCTAGCGTATGAATCGGATAAGGACGAACTATACGCGTACGTTTGCCAATAGTTAAATTTTGTTCATCGTTCATAATATCCAACTACCAAACACTAATAACGCAGCTCCTGAAATTATAATCTAACACTACATAAACCATTTGCGTTATTAGAAAACATTCCATGCAAACTATATATCCATTGTACACAGTGAATATATATCCACTTATCTTCACAGTCAAGATTCTTTTCAATGATTTTCTTCTTTTCATTAACCAATTGACTGTTACATGTCGCATTTCTGAAAAGACCTGAAAAGATTGTCTCTGATAAGGTTTTCAGGTGGTGGCCCATAAGGTCCATTAGAAAGCTTTATGCAAATGCCTAGTAACACTTAACATAACTAATTTATCTACGTAGTTTCCTTATATATGCTTGCTCATTGTTTTTATAGTCATTATCGTTCATGTTAAAATGTTACTAATACTGCAAACAAAGCTAGGAGTAAACCTTGAATTCACTGATTAATTTCAAATTCACTGTCCTGTCAATTCTACTGGTAATAGGATTGATTGTCTTGGCATGTACTGTTAACACAGTACATGAAACCCCATCTCCAACATCTAAGCAGCAAAATCTTCAATCTCAAAACGAGCTAATAATACCTGAGTTTGTACCAGCAGAAAAACCATTGAAGGCACCGTCAGAGGTGCCTGAAGAGCTGAGAGCTATTTGGGAAGCCTGGGCCTTCCTAACTCGTGACTTTGTTGATAAATCTAAGTTAGACCCTAGTATATCTACAGAATCTGCTATCCGAGGGATTCTGTCTGCACTTGATGACCGTCATACTGTATACATACCACCAGAAGCTTTCACTCTTCAAAGTCAGGATTTAGCAGGTAAATTCGAAGGCATAGGTGCCCACGTATCAATGAGGGCAGACGGCAAACTAGTTATAGTAGCACCCATGTCGGGAGGACCAGCAGAATTAGCTGGAATTCGTCCAGGAGATATAATACTTGAAGTCGACGGAGAAAGCATAGATGGACTAACTTTACTCGAAGCAGTATCCAAAATACGTGGGCCTCGTGGAAGTCAGGTGATACTTCTCGTTAAACATATTATGGCTCTTGATCCAGAAGAAATCTCGGTAACTAGAGATGTAATACCTATTGTTAGTGTGATTCTTAGAAGTGTATTAGGAGACGAAATTGCACATATCAGGCTGACTGATTTCAACGCTGACACAGCACATGAAATGGCCAAAACAATAGATCTAGCTGTGAATGCTGGTGCGGAATCTCTAATTATTGATGTCAGAAATAATCCTGGTGGACTATTGGCGTCAGCCGTGGACGTGATTAGCGAATTTCTAGATGGAGGTCTAATTCTTTATCAAGTTGATGGTTCGGGAAACCGAAAGAATATCATGGCACATAAAAACGGCATAGCAACGCAAATACCTCTAGTCATCTTAGCTAACGAGTTCAGTGCTAGCGCCAGCGAAATCTTGGTAGGTGCATTACAAGATCATAAACGAGCAGTGGTAGTTGGCAACACTACATTTGGTAAAGGAAGCGTTGGCATCTTCAGAATGCTAAGCAATGGTGGAGGAATAAGTATTACAACCTCACGATTCTTCACTCCTTCAGGTAGAATAATAGAAGGAGAAGGATTGGATCCATTCTTTTAAGTCACATCTAGAGATAGCAAACAAGCAGACATAGATCAGTTAGAAAAGGCAATTGAAATACTAAATTAAGTCCCTCCAGCAAAATGTTTGGAACATATCATTATGTCCTATAGAAAAACTATAGCCGTAAACAGAAAAGC
>CAZSCD010000024.1:0-5293 GCA_964605345.1 uncultured Dehalococcoidia bacterium | reverse complement strand
ACACTGGTGCCACTATCGTTAAACATTTTTGCTCGGCTACGTCCAAAATTAAACGTCTGATTGGTGCTGCCCTGTGCTTGTTTCATCATAAATAACAAAATTGCCCCAAAGAATATTAATGGAAGAAAGTTGACAAGTATTCCAAATATATTACTCAGGCCACTTGCCCCTTGAACTGTAACCTTTACATCATCACTCAACGGGTCTATGCCAGCAGCATTCAAGCTATCAATTACACTGGCTCCTGTTTCTTTACGAGACACAAATTCCTCGCCGCTCATAGTAGTCACAAATAGCTTGTCCCCTTTTATCTTGACAGATTCTACTTGCCCACGTCCAGCCAAAGAAATCACTTGGCTAACAGGCATCTCTTGTGGGCTCCCCAAAGACCCTGACAAAAGCGTAAACACAATCGCTATTCCACCTACCACCAGTAGCAGATATACCAAATTATTCCTAGGCTTAGAATTCATGTTAACTCTCTACCGTATAAAACTCATCCAAAACACACAACGTGACACGTTCATATTACATTAGGACAAGCAATGACGTAAAGGCTCATCTAGCAAATATGGGTGCGGTCAGCACGAACAACCATTCATGCCACGTCATCGTCCAAAACACTTACATTCATCTGGGTTCGAGTCAAGGAGCTTTACTTACAGAAAACATGGGGGGGAAATTTTCACCATATGTTACTAACAAGAATCCTTTACGAGATACAATTCTAAGAATTCGTAAGTTCCATGCCTTGAATTACTCTTATCGTGTAGGCTATATTCGTTGGAAAGACGTTCTAATGGAGATAAATTGTGGCTAAGTCAAATATTCACTCACACGTACTTGTTAGTACTGAATGGGTAAATGCTAACCTAAACACTTCGTCTGTTGCCATAATAGAAGTAAATACTGACCCTGACCTAGCTTATGAACAAGGCCACATTCCGGGAGCATTATGCTGGAATCTACACACAGACCTAGAGCACGATGTACAACGCGACATACCATCAAGGCTTCAGTTCGAAAAACTTTTGAGTGAATCCGGCATAGATAATTCTACTTCCATAATACTATATGGCGACGGCAATAATCGCTCAGCCACTTGGGCATTCTGGATACTTAAATACTATGGACACGTAGACGTTAGGTTGATGAATGGAGGTCGCCAGAAGTGGATATGTGAAAAGCGACCTTTGGTTGAAGCCTCTCCTTCGATTTCGATTAGTTTGTATCGAGTACTTACACATGATGAATCAATACGTGCCACGAAACAATACATTATGGATAACATAGCCAACCCTTATTTTAAATTCTTGGATACACGCACACATGAAGAATACACAGGAATCCTACCAAGTCATAACCAAGGAGTTTATCGTACTGGGCATATACCAGGTGCGATTCATATTCCGTGGGATGAATCAACGTCAGGCACTGGTGAATTCAAAGACGTCAATTACCTAAAACATCTATATGAATCCAAGGATTTAGATTCTAGTAATGAAATCATAACCTACTGTAGATTAGGAATAAGAGCATCCTATAGTTGGTTTGTATTAAAATATATACTGGGATATGAAAATGTGCGTAACTACGATGGGTCATGGACTGAGTGGGGGAATTCCATTTCTACACCTATCGCACTTGGCACAATTTAAACATCAATGCAAATGGATTCGAATTTACAACTCATACATTTCAATGACTATAGATTGGTCGATTTTTTATCGGCACATGACATAACAGCTAAAATCGTGTCTTCAGAATCTGATTTAGAATCAATTAATTTAGATATCTTCAATTTGATTCTGATCGAAACCTCAAATATGTCAGAAATCGAACTCAGGCATTCCATTAGTAAGTGCAATCAAATACAATTACCTCAGATCGTCTTAGTCTCAGAAAAAAATGTGTCTATTCTAAACGAAAATCTTAAGTTTACTGATTTCGTAGTAACGCCCTTCAGAAAGAACGAAGTTTTAATTAGGGCCAGAAGAGCCATACGGCAGTCAAGATATCTTTTAGATAACAATGTCATGTGCCATGGAGACCTGGCTATAAACCCAGCTAACTATGAAGTGTTGCTAAAAGGAAAACGTGTCAATCTAAGATTTAAAGAATACGAAATCTTGTTATTGTTAGCTTCTAATCCAGGACGCGTGTATTCTAGAGAAATTCTGCTGAGTAAAATATGGGGGTATGATTACTTTCGAGGAACTCGGACGGTAGATGTTCATATTAGACGCCTGAGAAGCAAAATCGAGGACGATACCCACTCATTTATTGAGACCATTTGGAACGTTGGATACAGGTTTAAAGCTTGAGTCAATCTATAATGCTGGACATGTTTGAAAGGCTTCGCTCTTTGAGCGCTTGGTTCGGTAGAGTTGGTCTTTGTGAGTTGCAATCACTTACTCCGTGAACTAAAATGGCTCACCTCAACAAATTGCCGTTGAAGTTTTGATGAAGCAATGGAGTCGTGAGATGATAAATAAGAATGAGGAAGAAAGTGGTGTTTCTCAAAAACGAGTAGTTTATTTTAATGGTGAGATTGTTCCAGAATCCGAAGCGAAAATATCTTTTCGTGACAAAGGCTTCCTTTCTGGAGACGCTGTTTTTGATGTTACTAGAACTTTCGGAAAGAAAATTTTCAAACTCCAAGAACACCTAGATCGTTATTATGATTCCCTAAGATATATGCGCCTAGATCCCGGTATGTCTAGGGATGAGATGGCGAAAATCACGATGCAAGTCTTGGAAGCAAACCTAGATTACATCGGTGAAAATGAGGACTACTGGGTAGCTCAGCGAATCAGCAGAGGAATACCTTCAGAAAACAAACCCACCGTAATTATAGAATGTGCCCCTTTGCCCTTTGCCATTAGGGCCAAATTTTATAAGGATGGATTGCCAGTTATTACCCCATCTATACGTAGGACTCCTCCAGAATGCATGAGTCCTAGAGCCAAAGTACATAATTACATCAATCTCATCCTGGCAGACATGGAAGTAAAAACCCAAAACTCCGACGCCCTCGCAGTATTGCTTGACATGAACGGTAACCTGGCCGAAGGATCTGGAGCTAACTTTTTCATAGTTAAAAATGGTGTAGTCAAAACACCCAAGGAACAACATGTCTTGGCAGGTATTAGTAGAGCCACTGCTATTGAACTTGCCGAGGAACTCAACATCGAGGTACAAGAAACTGATTTAGATCTTTTTGATGCCTACACAGCCGATGAAGCATTCATTACATCTACCAGCTATTGTATAGTCCCTGTATGCTCCATTAATGGATCTGTAATAGGTAATGCCAGTATCCCTGGCCCTATAACAAGTCGACTGCAGAACGCATACAGCGGATTAGTTGGCATAGATATAGTAAAGCAATATCTATCTTATCTGTAAAACTTTTGCTTCCGCAATTTGATTTTTTAAATGAATGAAACCTATAAATAACGAGCCTCAAAAGTCGTGTTCCGTCGTGTATTTAGGAAGAACAGGATATTTGCAGGCACGCAAACTACAAAAAGTCTTGCACAGAAAGGTTTCTGAAGGGAGCCTTTCGTCTATACTCTTACTGTTAGAACACCCTCATGTTTATACTCTAGGGCGACGTGGTAAATTTTCAGACATTCTGGCGTCAGAAAATAAACTTACAGAGTTAGGAATTGCCGTTTATAACACAGATCGTGGAGGAGAGGCAACGTATCATGGCCCTGGTCAACTTATAGGATACCCAATCATTAACCTGAAATCATGGAATTCTGGGCCATTGAAGTACGTTAAGGCATTGGAGGCCACACTAATTGCTACATTGGAGGAATTCGGTTTAGCAGGTGAAAATTTTCGCCGCCCTACTGGTGTCTGGATAGAGGACAACAAAATAGCAGCAATAGGTGTGAAAGTTAGCAAAGGAGCGACACTACATGGCTTCGCCTTAAACGTAAATCCTGACCTGTCATATTTTGACCATATAGTGCCCTGTGGAATGCCTAATGGCCAAACAACTTCTATTTCCGAATTGCTTGACTATATAGTATTAGTAGATGACGTAAGGCAGGTACTCATACGTAATTTTGGACAAATATTTGGTTGGAAAATGCAACACCTTACACCTGAAGATTTGACTCAACTTGCAACTGAATATGATGAATGACTAACATTGAGTCAAGGTTGACTCAATGTGATCTTATAATCTTTCATGTAGGGAATCATTATTGATGGAGGTTAACATTGCAATCGTTTAATAACCGAGTTAGGATCGGCGTAATTTACCCAGCAGATGGATTTCTAGACAGCGAATTCTGGGCCTGTGCGCCAAATGAAGTTTCCGTCCATATCACAAGATCTCTCTCTTCCAGAAGCATGAATCAAAATATAAGTGCAATCAACCGATACACAACTATGGCAGAAAGCATTGACATAGAGGACTCTGCAGGCACTTTCGCCTTGATTAATCCAAGTTGTATCGTCTATGCATGTACGGCCGCCAGTTTCATTCGTGGAGTCGGATTTGACAAGGAGATAGCAAAACGAGTTACGGCAGAATCAGGCAGTCTGGCAACCACAACTTCAACTGCATCAGTAGCTGCGTTGAGAGAATTGGGAATAGAAAATCTTGCTGTCGCAACACCTTATCAAAGTGACGTCGCAACCACTTTAAGTGACTTTCTGACGGGCAATGGATTCAATGTAGTGAATTTAAATCACGCAGGCTCTCAAGTCTTCGACTTTAAAACCATGACTCAAAAAGAAGCCTTCGAATTAGCAAAACGGGCTGACTCACCTCAAGCTCAAGGCTTGTTCATAGCATGTACTGCCCTTCCAACAGTTGGAATTATAGAAGACTTAGAACAGAAACTTGGCAAACCTGTTGTAAGTGCAAATCAGGCATCCATGTGGCACGCACTAAAAATTGCCCAAGCATACACCAAGTTAAATGGCGTTGGAAGTCTATATAAACTGTGAGCCAGTCTACCGCCCAAAACTAAAGCTACTAGTATTTTGAGTGTTTACCACTATGAACCTAGGAGGCCATTTACATGATTACTGATACGATATGGCAGGTAGTATATTTCAAAATTCGTGATACAATATCGTGCCGTATCTCAAATCCATTCTGTAAATGTAATTGATCTAGGAGTGAACCGATTGGCAACACCAAGCATTAAACTTTCACCGCGAAAAATCACTGGAAATAAAGTCAACTCCCTCAGGAAGCGAGGTATAATTCCGGTTCACGTTTACGGATGGGACATTGCCCCGCAGGCATTGGAAGTTGAAGCACAAA
>CAZSCD010000023.1:0-5984 GCA_964605345.1 uncultured Dehalococcoidia bacterium | reverse complement strand
TTTGATTCCAGTATCCCCTACTCCAACAGTAATGTCTCTAACTATCTCATCCGTCAATTCTTCCACAGTACGCTCATCCATATCATCAGGATGACTCTTGACCCCATACCAGCTACAACCCATAACAATGTTTAACGACGTAGCAGTAGATACTCTAAACAAGGCCCTTGGATCACGAGATACACCAATAGGGGTCACATCTACAACAGTTGACCCACCCCAATTTAGAAACTCGGTGATTTCTGCAGTTGCCATCTTTTCATCTTTAAGAACCACAGCATCCCCAATAGCACCCTCTTGTTTATGATGGTGATGTACATTTTCCAAGGTAACTTTTTCATACCAAATAGCGGATTCAGTTGCTGGAACGAAACGGTCTGGTTTCCTTCCTTCAAAAACGCCTGCCACAAATAAATGTTCATGCATAAGTGTAATACCCAGACTTTCTGGATCAATTGGGCCCTTAACGGTCATTACTTTGCCAGTCATATTCGCCGTTGATTTAGAAACCATACTACTCTCCGATTGCGACTGTTTTATGAAATCAAAACTTTACGATAGGTCATTACTAATATATAGGAAAAGTCTAAGCTATGCACTCGTCTCTATAACCACATTTCTAATTCGTAAGCGAATCCTTAAATCTACATTTTTCACTCTTCTTAAATATTTGTAATAAATACAGAACATTATTCCCCTTGGTATCCACAGGCTTAATATGGGACACTGATTTAGTATCTCCTCAGACCTATTTAGGGTCAGGATGGAACTCGGATTGGAATTCAAAGATTTAAACCTGTCACCACGAACGTTAACGGCAATTAAAAGTTTGGGATACCAAGTCCCAACGCCA
Source organism: uncultured Dehalococcoidia bacterium (assembly GCA_964605345.1). GTDB lineage: Bacteria > Chloroflexota > Dehalococcoidia > Lucifugimonadales > CAZSCD01 > CAZSCD01. Next base: position 5,131 of record CAZSCD010000023.1, on the reverse strand, counting down.
ATTCAGGAAAAAGCGATACCGGTAGCATTGAAGGGTAGAGACCTATTAGGCTTGGCACAAACTGGCACAGGCAAAACAGCAGCTTTTGCCCTTCCAATACTTGAAAAATTATTAGCTCCTGTCGATAGGATTGAAAATCCTATCGAGAAAAGGATTTCAAGATCTCTGGTAATTGTACCAACCCGTGAACTGGCAGATCAAATCAATAACTCTGTTAAAAAACTTGCAACTAACACTAATATACGTAGTACAACACTTTATGGTGGAGTTAGCAAAAAACGTCAAGATGCGGCACTGGCAAATGGAACAGACATAGTCGTTGCATGTCCTGGACGATTACTGGACCACATTGGAGAAAAAACAATAGATTTGTCAGCACTTATGATCTTGGTAATTGACGAAGCAGACACGATGTTTGATATGGGATTCATCCCAGACATTCGCCGTATTCTTAGTTATCTTCCATCAAAAAGACAAACGCTGTTTTTTGCAGCAACCATGCAGCCAGAAATTAGAACACTATCATCGGAAATTCTCCATGAACCAGAAACTGTTCAAATAGGAGTCATCGCTCCAGCGAAAACAGTCACTCACTCCTTATACCCTACAACAAACAAAATGAAGAAACGTATGGTCACTCATTTACTTAACCGGACAGCAACTGGTCAAGTGATGATTTTTACAAGAACTAAAAGACGAGCACAATTTCTTGCGTTGGATCTTCAGAAAGTTGGGCTGAGGGTAGCTCCCCTCCAAGGAAATATGTCTCAGAATAAACGTAAAGGTGCGATTAATGGGTTTCGGAACGGAAAATACGACATACTTGTTGCTACCGATATCGCATCCCGCGGAATAGATGTCTCCGAAGTAACACATGTTATTAACTTCGATATGCCAAACACCGTGGACAACTACATTCATAGAATCGGCAGAACAGGACGAGCGGATAAAAACGGAGAAGCTTTTACACTCTGTACGAGTGAAGATGAAACACTTGTCAAACAAGTTGAACGAGTACTGAGATCCAAAATAGAACGAAAGATCCTTGAAGGATTTGATTACGGGGGATTTTCTCCTAATTTAAATGAAACTCCTGTGATTAATCGTACAGATAAGTTAAGACAAAACTCAAAAAGTAGAAGTCGAAGACACAATTACAGGCAAAACAGATCGACATTCTCTAGAAATAAACAAACCCCCATTAACAGGAAAAAAGTTAGACATACATCACCTTGATTTACCTCGATGATATAATTTATTTAACCTGATTTTTGTAACTGCTTACATTTTTAAGTCTTTATGTCACCTTAGCGAAATCAAGAGAATAATAACACTATGGCCATACGGTCCAGTAGCGATTCCTTTAAAATATGGGGCTATTTTGCAACTATAGTTTCTTTGAGTATGGGGACGGCTATAGGTTTAGTGATGCTCTATCTTTTTGGTGCAATGATTGTTCCTCCTAGTTGTTACACTCCAAGTGAACCGGACAGGCATAAGTCTTTGGAGATTTATGCTATGGACAATGATGGAAGTAATTTGAATCGTTTGACTATGAACGATAAAGGTGATGATTATCCTGCGTGGTCTCCTGATGGCAAAAAAATTGCTTTTATGTCCTGGAGAGATGGGAATGGAGAAGTGTATGTCATGGATGTAGATGGAAGCAACCACATCAGATTAACTCATAATGAAATTGTTGGAGATGGACAACCTGATTGGTCGAAGAATAGTAATAAAATTGTTTTTGTATCTACTAGAGATGGTAATCGAGAGATATATGTGATGAATGCCGATGGAAACGACACAGTACGATTAACCCATAATTCTGTAGTAGATCATCAACCCTCATGGTCCCCAAATGGCAAAAAAATTGCCTTTGTGTCACAAGTAAACGATAACCTGGAGATACATGTGATGAATTCAGATGGAACAAATCTTACTCGTATAACTAATAATATTAGTGCTGATCATCAACCCTCATGGTCGCCAAATGGCAAAAAAATTGCCTTTGTGTCACAGGCTGACGATAATCTGGAGATACATGTAGTGAATTCAGATGGAACTAATCTTACTCGACTAACAAATAATAATGCGACTGATCAGAATCCTTCTTGGTCTCCAGATGGATCGCGGATAGTTTTTATATCCAATAGAGATGATATAGATAATCTAGAGTTATATGTAATGAATGCTGATGGAACAAATCCTATCCGTCTGACTAATAATATTGCTGATGATTGGCATCCTGCTTGGTCTCCAAATGGTAACAGAATCCTTTTTGCATCTAACAGATAAATTCATGTATGTCTTGAACATTGTTATCTATATATCTAACTGTTGTACTATCAATCTCTTTAAGTCTATTAATATCACGGCAAGTCATTAAAAACACTATGTATTGTCGAATAGATGATACAATTAGGTAATAAGAAAAGGAGGCGATTATGGTCAAATCTAAGCCCAAGCAAGAAAACCGAGAAGACACAACAAGGGGAATATACCAGTTAACGACAGAGGAATTCGTGAAGAAAATGAATAAGCAAGAGAATAAGCGTAACGGGGTAAGGAGAAAAACTGGTCAGCATCATCGTTAGGATTAAAGGGTAACAGTTGTTTTTCTTTCTTTCATAGCATTTGTATATCTATGTACAACTATACATAATTAGCCTCTGAGTCTCAGGCACAAGTTGCAATGTTATCTATATGACTAACTATTGCTAGTCACTTAACTTTCACTAACAAATGTCTGGTAAAGATGTACGATCTTCTCTTACTATTCCTGCCAAGGAACAAATTTCATCCTCAAGTTGATCGACTCTATAGCTAAGACCATCTGGGCTAAAAACACGAGTTTCCAAATAATCCATCTCAGCAGATGCGGCATGTATGGAATTATCCACATAATTTCTATTTACTATATAAGCTTTATTTAAAGAATCATTCAAGTCAGCTTCACTAAGACTTTCAGATTCTATTATATTAGACAAGTTGATCATGTCCCATTTAAGTAAATTTATTTCAGCATTCAACTCAGTAAGACTTATCTCAAGGTTTTCAATTTCCTCTTTCAAGATTTGATTCTCTAACTCACTTGACTGTGTCCCACACGCCAAAGAGATAAACAATAACGTCATACCCAAAACGATTAGTAGTTTCTTCATCACTTAACCTCTTTTATCACTTCGTCTAACTATCACTAAGTAGTATCTATGTCTTGGCTATGACCTAGACGATATAAGTACGCTCAAATCACAAAACAAATAATGTGCCATTTTGTACTCATGAATTAAACCTGCCAAATGTGATGATTTTATACGCATATAAATGCCACATAAGGATTATTAACATTGACTAACTTTCTAAAGCTTTTAGTACCTTTTCACCTTCAGTTTTCCAAAATTCATATAGGATTGTAATATCAGTACCTACTGAAAAGTGTTTGACGCCCATATCAAGATATTCTTTAACTTCATCGGCAGACCGTATTTCAGCTCTTGGAGGTACGCCCATTTTAATTGCAGTAGTGAAGGTCTTTTTCTTAGCTGCAACAACATCTGGGTGTTTTATTTCTCCAGAGTGTCCAATATTTACAGAGTAGTCAGAGCCTCCCCATTGGACCATTTCTACTCTAGGTTCTTCAAGAATTTCCTCTAAATTATCAACAGCTCCTTTTTTCTCTATCATAAACACAAGAACTGTATCAGCTATTGTTTGAACATAATCGGGATTTCCACCATATCCCATATAAGAGTTGCGCCTTGTAGCTACACCATATGATCCTCCATAATCTGGATGATCGGGGCTAGCAGCTTTAACACACTCCCTCACTTCTTCGATATTTCGCACATCTGTGAATAACACGCTGTTAAACCCTGAGCCAATCCCTCGTTGTGCCATATATGGCATCAAACTCTGGTCTATTTTAATCATACTTCCCAAGTTGTAAAGTTCAGCTGTTCTACACAAATTATCCAAGTCATGTAAATCCGAAGGACCATATTCTGCCACAAATTCGACATAATCATACAATCCAGTGTGGCCAATCGCTTCAATTTCTGATGGCCAAACACTATGTATATGTGTACTAAGACTGGGTGATCCTTCTTCAAGAATTTCTCTAATACGATTTTTTCTAGCCATGTACGTTCCTTTTGTTAACTTTAAACTAAATAATCATTTGGATCGATCAGTCACTTAGTCTATCCAGTTTTATTCAGATTCAACGTTGGTTATTTCTATACAAATCAATGATGTGAATACTACAGAGTCAATATAATAACTCCCATAGTCACCGCTAAAATCACGACTAATATCAATAGAACTATTCTAGGATCTGTTAGTAGTTTCATCATAATACTCAACCTTCTCTTAAATTAGCCGTGTTTATGTATTTTCACTTGCTTAAGATAATAGAAATGGTTATAGATCTTTGCCTGATTTACCACCATTTTCTTCGATGATCGCTATAATATCTTCAATAAGTTTTTGGTCCCCACTTTCATCCTTCAATTTCCCGGTGCAACCAGCCCATAGAGGGAAATTTCTAGCATATCCTGATCCAGCTCCCAAATCGTCGCTTGATCTTTGTGCCACAACTTCTTCTCCCAGAAACAGTGAATCCATAGGGGTGTCTCCAACGTCGTCTAACGCGTTTACTGATGCTCCAAGTTCAATTAACAAAGACACCATATTTTTCCTGCAGAAAAAAGCAGCCCAATGCAATGGCGTGCCACCGTTGTACCAGAAATCATCCCCGGAATTCTCAGACTTGATTTCTATTTTAGCTCCATTATCTATAAGGATTTGAGCTATTTCTTCATTTCCCTCAACTACCGCTAAGTGTAATGGGTATGCTCCATTTGCTCCAACAGTGTCAAGATGCACTAAAACCATGCCTATTGGACGGCTATATTCATTTGGGTCAGTTCCCGAGTCCATATGTTGTTGCACAATATCGATTTTGTTCTGATACACCGCAGTAAGAAGGGCTAGACTAGGGGCTGACACTACAGGTACATCATCACTCACTGAACTTGAAATGCTAGTTTCATTACTACAAGAAGTTAAAACAGCGACTAATGCAATAATCAATAAGGTTATAAGCACAGAAATTTTGCGTCCTTTCATA
>CAZSCD010000022.1:0-13232 GCA_964605345.1 uncultured Dehalococcoidia bacterium | reverse complement strand
GGCCTAGTATATTTTCTATATAATCCGAATGTTTCCCTTTAATTTTAGAAAGCTCGGCAGAGTTGTAATTAGTTATCCCACAGGCAAATTCGGTTTCTGAAGCGTTGAGTATACTAATCACATCACCACGATCGAATGATCCTAGGATTTTTGTTATACCGGCAGGCAATAAGCTCCGATGATTTTCTAGCAGTGCTTCTACAGCACCTTTGTCTACAATAACATGCCCTTGATTCGACAATCCGCTTAACATCCAACGTTTTCTACTTTCCATTTTCGTACTTGTAGCAGGAAAAAGTGTACCAACATTTTCTCCAATAGCTAGTTTTTTGATTATATTGCTTTCTGTGCCACTGGCAATTACGACGTTAACTGCTGAAGCTGTAGCTAATCTTGCCGCATCTAATTTAGTGGCCATTCCTCCACTACCTCGATGGTCCCATGGAGGGCCACCTTTAGATGTTATATCCTCGGTTAAACGATCAACTTTTGGAATCAAATGGGCGCTAGGATCTAGATTAGGATCAGCTGTAAATAGCCCTTCAACCTCTCCAAGTATTATGAGTAGGTCGGCATCGATTAAATTAGCTACCATTGCAGATAGTGTGTCATTATCTCCGAAATTTTCTCCTGTTAGTTCTTCTATTGCCACTACGTCGTTTTCATTTACAATAGGTATTACCTTGTGTTCTATGAGTTCTAGTAATGTATTGCGTACGTTAAGGTATCCAAGTCTGTCGTCAAGGTTTTCGCGAGAGAGTAATGCTTGTGCGACTGGAATTTCGTGTTGTTCGAAAAGTTGTGCATATATATGCATTAAATGGCTTTGTCCTATAGCTGCTAACATTTGACGTGCTGGTAGCATTTTACTTTCTTTGGGGATGGACAAAACTTGTCGACCTGCTGTTACAGCACCAGATGAAACCAAGATCATTTCTGTGCCTTGTGCATGCAGATCTGATATCTGATTTACTAGTGACTCCATCAATTTTAAGTCTAGATGATCTGTCCCGCTAGTAAGTAGGCTTGTTCCTGCTTTGACTACTATTCGATCGTAAGATGAATTAATCATGTAAGATGAATCACCCAATTTTTCGTAAATTTGGCGTGAGAATAAATCAATTACAGAAAGGACTAAGTTTATTTTGTGTTGGTTGAGTACAATTGGGTTTTGTATCGTTAGTTACCATGATGGATCTGATTCTTCATAATCGTTGTTGGTTAGACGAACATAAGGATCTCCTTCACCAGTGATCACAAAAATTTCGCTATCATCATCCAAATACGACACAAATGTAATTTTGGTTCCATCTGGGGACCACACGGGTTGGTCATCTCTAGCATTATTGAAAGTGAGTCTATTGTGTTCTAAAGTACTAACCTTTGCTACGTATATTTCTGGGTTGCCGTCTTTTTCAGATACATATAAAATCTTTTTTCCGTTAGGAGACCATGAAATATTATATTCTGGTGCGTTGGTCTCGGTAAGTTTTTGTGGTTCCGTACCATCGGCATTCATAATGTATATTTCTGGTTTTCCATCTCGGGTTGACATGAATGCGATACGCTTAGAATCTGGTGACCATATTGGATTGTAATCTGGAGTTTCGGTGACTTGTATTTCATTTACGCCATCAGGGTTTCGGATCCACAATCCACGATTTTCACCACTACTGACGGCAAAAACTAGAGAACTACCATCTTGTGACCAATCTCCAGAACTCTCAGTTGATATTGAGGTTAGTTTTACATGTTCAGATCCATCAATTTTGACTATGTGTGTGACAGGAATCTCGTTTTGTATCATCACATATGCAATGCGTTCACTGCCTGGAGCCCATTGGTGGTCTAGTATTGTACCTGTTCTCTTGCTGACTCTCCTACGCTCTATTCCATCTACAGACATTACTTCCACCGTCGCATTGTTTCCTGTGCCAGATTGGAATGCAATCAGTTTTCCATTAGGAGATAGGATTGGAGATGATTCTATTTCAGAGTTGTTGGTTAAATTTGTATCACTATCGCCGTTGGGGTATGCCGAGTATATGTCAACAATCCCGCCTCTTTCGGATATAAAGACTATTGGTCTACTATCTGTGTTGCATGCAGATGTGAGTGCAAGTATAAGTAATGAACAAATTAGAAAAAATGAGTTACATAGGTGTGGATATGAATTGACTGGCCCAATGTGGATATTTTTTTGGATATTCATTTGTCACGTATGTCTGTTTTATCTGTTATACGAATTATTTAACGCGAGGAGATTTATAAGATGGGAAAAAGCTATGTGTCAATTGATGACGGCATTACACATGTTAACACGAGGCCATAGTGGCTAGGTCAAGCTAAGTATAGGATCTAATTGGATGTTTTTAATACGATAAATCAGCAAATCATACAGATGTTTTTGTTTTTGATGAGTTTAGAAATTTCCAAATTTAGACAGAATGTAAGGTTCCCATAAGTATGGTACTTCATTATTCCGCGTTTTAATTTTTGTTCTGGCAATTTGGTGGATAGGTATCAATTTGAAAATTGTGGAGGATAGACTGTGTGATATTCAATTTAACAAATCTAATTTCTTCAATATCTCGGATATCCCATGTTTTTCTTCATCTGTTAGTTTACGTAATGGCCTGGACATAAGGTCATGTTCGATAATCCCCATCATTTTCAATGCAGATTTCATGCTGGCCAAATTTGTGGAATCGAATCCACCTCCTTTGGGCAAGTCACGAAGTTTGGTTGCTTGAATCAATTTTGAATTCAATTGTTTTGGTGCATTGTGATCTAAGGATTTACCAGATTCCCATATAGTGGACGTAATTTTAGGTATTAAGTTGCCGATTGCGGGAATCACGCCATGTGCTCCAAGTGCTGTAGCTGTGGAAATGCGAAATATCGTTCCCAAGAACTTAAGTAGTCGAATATCTTCGATTTCACAAATAACATTTAACTCAGCTAGTAGCTCACCAGAACCAGAACTGTCTTTTATTCCCACAATGCTACCTTCGTTCGTCAACGTGGATATTGTTTTAGGCATCACTGTCGTCTTGACTGTACGGGGAATGTGGTAAATCCATAAAGGCAATTCAGTTTTATTGTGTAAATAACGATAGTGGCTTATAAGTTCGTCTTGTGAATGAGGATAATAATACGGAGGAGTTGCAGCTATACCGTCTAGACCTAGATGTTGAGTCATAATTGCCATATCTAGTGAAAGATCCGTGCTGGCTCTAGAGATATTAGCGATTACCGGCACACGCCCTGCTACTTGATCAACCACCGTTTCGATTACTGTAAGTTGTTCTTCGACTGAGAGTGATGCGAATTCACCTGTGGTTCCAGCGGCCCAAATGCCATGAACCCCATTGTCTAACAGGTAGTCAATCAGTTTCCTTAAAGAAACTGTATCTACAGACATGTCACATTTGAAAGGAGTAAGGACCGGTACTATAACTCCTTCAATTTTCTTGCTGGTAATTTGGTTTCACCTCAACAAAATTTATGCACCGACACTAGATATATGTTTACTATGAGATCTACAGAATTGCGAGAGTATTTGACTATCCGCACCCAATGACTATCCGCCCCCAATGGCAGGAAGGAAATGCACTTCACTATCCTCTCCAACTTTCTCAAGTATACCCAATGGACTTATAACACCATCAATAGCCACAGATATATTTGGTTTAATTCGATTATTATTTGTTAGTCTATCCTTGATACCCGGATAATGTTCATCCAGATCATTTATGATCTTACGCACACTGGATCCTTCAGCTTCTACCGTTTGAAGCCCTCCAGTTATGTGTTGCAATAGTGATGGGATGTATACAGTGGGCACTTTATTTGTTTTGGCTCCAGATAGATTCCATAACAGCGCTTGGATTCATTGGAAGTTTGTCCATTCGGATGCCAATAGCGCTATATACGGCATTTGCTATTGCAGCTGGTGGTGGGACAATGTTAACTTCGCCTACACCTCGTAATCCAAAAGGATGTCTGGGGTTTGGAACCTCTACAATGACCGTGTCAATCATAGGTAAATCAAGGCTAGTTGGCATACGATAGTCTAATAAACTAGAGTTCATCATTCGACCTTCATCGTTCATAAAGTACTCTTCATTAAGTGCCCATCCTATGCCCTGTACGCTGCCGCCTTGCATTTGTCCTTCTACGTAACTCGGGTGTATGGCTTTACCAGCATCCTGAATGACGGTAAATCTAAGAATATCGATTTTTCCAGTTTCTGGGTCCACTTCAACGTCAACTATGCAGCTACAAAAAGCACCGCCTTCACCTTGGGCTTGCAGGTTGGATGATCCCACAACAGGTCCTTCTATGTCGTCTAATTGGGCGGCTAATTCCTTGAAACTCATTGTAAGTTCTGATCCAGAATTAGCTTGTAGCATTCCATTTTCGAATATAACGTTACTGGGATCCATATCCCAGATTCGTGCAGCGCGTTTAACCATTTGTCTCGTCACATCCTGGGCTGCTTCATAGGCAGCCATGCCGGTCTTGTACGTTGCGCTACTGCCACCAGTTCCACTGGTGTATCCGATGGAGGCGGTATCCACTACAGCAGGGTGAACATTTTCCATGGGAATTCCTAATACTTCAGCTGCCATCATAGAAACAGAAGCCCTACTGCCTCCAATGTCGGGAGACCCTTCACTTAAGTTAACTGTACCATCAGAGTTAACCTTGATGGTACATGCGGAAGGACCTCCTCCATTCATCCAATAACCGATTGCAACGCCTCTGCCACGATTAGATCCTTCTAGGGGCGCATTGTAATGGTGGTGATTTTTCATGGCTTCTAATACTTCAACGCAACCTATGCGGGGAAAGATGGGCCCCTCTGCTTGACGAGTACCTTCTTTAGCTGCATTAAGTAAACGGAAATCCAGAGGATCTATACCTAGTTTTTCTGCCAATTCATCAGCTACAGTTTCTGAAGCAAAGGCAGCGTTAGTAGCACCTGGCGCTCTGTAAGCCGCAGTCTTGGGTTTATTGACGACTACATCAAAACCATCAATAACTACGTTTGCGATGTTGTATGGCGCAAAAACACAAGTTGCGCCAGCGTCTACTGGTGACCCTGGAAACGCACCAGCTTCATAGGCTAAATGAGCCTGTGCCGCAACTAGCTTACCTGATTTAGTAGCACCCATTTTTACTTTTATGTATGAGCCTGGAGTTGGCCCAGTGCTTTCTAATTCCTCAGCGCGTGTCATTACTATTTTCACAGGATGGCCAGTTTTTCTCGAAAGTAGCGCCGCAACTGGGTGGAAGTAAGGTTCAAATTTACCTCCAAACCCTCCTCCAATTTCCATTGGGATTACGCGAATATCTGAGACATTAAGCCCTAAAACTTTGGCTGATGAGTCTCTTACTTCAAACGGACCTTGAGTACTGCACCAAATTGTAATTCTGTTGTCCTTATTCCAGAAAGCCGTTACATTATGAGGCTCTATATAACCTTGATGTACTGTTTGAGTGTTAAATTCTCGTTCAATAACTAAGTCTGCCTGTTCAAATCCTTTATCGATATCACCCAGTTTGTGTTGGAAATGATTGGCTACGTTGCTTGATTTACTCGTTTGTTCTCCCAGTTCTTTGGTTTTCATCCCTTCATGAAGTAGCGGAGCATTATCTTTCATTCCATCAGGTGCTGTGAGAACAGCAGGAAGTCTCTCGTATTCTACGTCTATAAGATCCAAAGCCTCTTCAGCTATGTGAACGTTATCCCCTACTACTCCTACTACGGGTTGGCCTTTGTAAAGAACTTTATCACTGGCAAGTATATTGTCGCGCAAATTTTTCAAGTTTACTGATAGTTCACCCAGTACAACCATTTGGTCTTCATTGGTGTTAGGGAAATCTTCAGATGTCACAATAGCTCGTATGCCCGGATGCTTTTCTGCTTTGCTAGTGTCTATCGACTTGATTCTGGCGTGCGCGTGAGGGCTTCTAAGAATTTTCCCAAAGAGCAGTCCTGCAGCAGTTACATCGGCGCCATATTGGGCTCTTCCAGTCACCTTGTCTGTACCGTCAGGCCGGATGGGTCGAGTGCCAACGACATTATATTCGCCTGTTGACAGGACAATATTATGTTCATAGTTTGTGGTTGTCACGCTATTTCCTCCTTGAGGTTCTTGTTTGATTTTAAATATTCGTGTGGCAACATTTTTAGACAGTGTATCGTCTCTATGTGTAATCAGTTCTTAGTTTTTAGATGCTACATCCAGTACTGCTCGTACTATCTTGTCGTACCCCGTGCAACGACAGAGGTTGTTAGCTAGCCAAAATCGAACTTCATGTTCGTTTGGATTCGGGTTTTGGTCCAACAAGGCCTTGGTTGCTACTATGAAACCAGGTGTGCAGATTCCGCATTGCAGAGCTGCGTTTTCTAGAAAAGCTTGTTGGATTGGGTGTAGAGAACTGCCAGTCGCGATACCTTCAATAGTTGTTATTTCTTTGCCATCAACCTCAACGCCTAATACTAGGCAGGCAGTTACAATACGGCCGTCTAACATGACAGTACATGCTCCACAGTTGCCGTCGTTACAACCTTCCTTGGTTCCGGTTAAACCAATTATGTCACGTAGGCACTCTAGCAAACTCTGACGAGGTTCGCACAAGAAATCAACTTGATTGCCATTAATTGTAGTTTGTACGTGAGTTTTGGTGGTCATTAATTGGCCTCCTTGGTTCTTTCTACAGCAATTTTAAGAGCTCGTTTGGTGAGTACCTCGCACAGTTGTTTTCTGTGTTCTATGGTTCCGCGCATGTCGCTGATAGGTTGGGCTGCCTCTCGTGCGATGTTGGCTGCGATTTGGATAGTATCGTCATTTACAGGCTTACCTATAAGAGCTTCTCCAGCTTCTTTTACAAAAAGAGGTGTAGGTGCTACCGAGGCTAATGCTATTCGCGCATTTGTGAACGTGTCATTTTCCAATGTTACTGATACACCTGCACCGGCTACAGCAATATCCATCTCATTTCTTGGAATAAATCGCATATAGTGAGCACCAGAGTTTTGAGCTGGAGATGGGAAGTGCAACGATTCCAAGAGTTCCCCAGGTTGCAGCACATTGCGTCTTGGAGCAGTACAAAAACTCTCTACAGGTACATTACGTGTACCGTTTGGCCCAGTAATGTTACAAGTTGCACCAAGTGCTATCAATATCGGGATCGAGTCACCGCTAGGAGCGGCGTTGCAGAGATTGCCACCGATTGATGCTCGGCCTTGTATTTGAGTGCCACCAATAAGAGTTGCTGAATCTATAAGCCCTGAGTAACTTTTTCTAATGTTGTCATCGGAATAGATTTTGTAACATTCTACGGATGCTCCCAGGGTCAATCCATTGCTTACGTCGTATGAGATCTCATTTAACTCAGGGATGTTTTTAATGTCCAAAATAAGATCGCTTTTAATTTGTCCAGCACGAAGCATAACTAAAAGATCAGTTCCGCCTGCTAGTAAACTGATTCGATTACCATGTTCTGACAATAAATCTACGGCTTCTTTTACGGTGCTAGGACTTTTGTAATCAATCCATTTCAATTTTATGCCTCCTTAGTATGTAAAAGAGTTTCTATAAATGATATTTCAGGGTTGATGTCTTCTGGGAGTTTATGAAGCGAATCATTCGCTAGAGTATATCTTTTAAAAGTTCCTATCTATTAATCCAGACAGTTCAGGAATTCACTTTTGCGTTATCTCTATCAAATTTAGTAGTTCATAGTGCAAACCATTCTCGCAAGGATTTTTTATCTAATTGAAGCGAATGCACATGTATTAAAAGCAACTTGGTACGTGGATTACACAAAGCTAACTAGAGTATAACAGACCTTACTTCTAAGGACAACGGCCGAATAGCCATACTGTTACAAGTGAACAAGAAGATTTTGAGCCGTCTGGAATCAAGTCAAAACCAGTACTGTTTTGTATGCCTATGTAAGTTGCCTCCAGTTCGTGCCTTTTTCATCAAATCGTCGCCTAAGTTCGTCTATTACCTTTGTGGGTATTGGTAATTTGGTCTCTATTAGTTTTATGTTAGATTTCATATGGGCCGGATTTTGAGTTCCAACTATTACAGTATCAACACTTGAATGTGCAAACACAAATCCGATAGCTGTCAGAACGTGGTCTTTCGGTTCTGTAGGAATTAATTCCATTTCAGCCATAATTTGCGCTCTATTAAAATAATCAGCTGCATAATCGGAAGGTATGTGAGAAGCTCCCCATGCCATGTTTGCAATTGGACGCTTTATGATAACTCCCATGTTTTTAGATTTAGCGGGTTCAAACAAGTTGATTCTTGCGTGTTGATCTACTACATTGAAACTAGTTTGAAGTGTATCGAATATACCACTGTTTACGGCCCAAAGAGCTGCTTCATTATCTCCGCTGTATCCCACAAACCTTGTTTTACCTGACTGTTTCGCTTTTAAGAGGGCTTCGATCACTTCCATGTTTTCTAGGGTGTCTACGTCACATGAATGGAGTTGGATCAAGTCAAGATAATCAGTTTTAAGCCGAATTAAACTTCGTTCTATGCTATTTGTGATAGTTTTAGCAGTCCAGGCTACCTCTTTTAGTGGGTTGAGAGATCCTTCAACATGTCCGCATTTAGTAGCTAGAATATATTCTTGTCGTCGATGGGCAATGGCTCGTCCGATGAGTTCTTCACTATTTCCATAACATGCCGCTGTGTCTATGAAATTTATACCACTATCGAGTGCAGCGCCAAGTAAAGACTTAACATTTTCGGTGTCAGATTTTGTTAGTTTTAAATCCATTCTGTCTGCTTGGCCAATGCCAAGGCAACTTACTTTTAGCCCGGTTTTACCTAAAGTATTAGTTTGCATGTTATATATTCTATTAAACCTTTTAGTTCAATTCTAACTTGTCATTTCTTAACGATTTTGCAACCCAGATAGATCTGCACATCTCCAATTTAGATATGTTTCCGATTCCACTGATTACTTTCCGAATAAACATAGCGAGTGTAACAGTGCAGAATAGAGTCGTCAACGAAACTTACATGCATGAGTTGAAGTGATATCTTTTGGTGCAAATGGACTCTTTGGAGTATTGATTCAAGAGATAATAATGCACGTTCTAATTCATTGTAAATTGCTGGAGAGAAACTTGAAATTTTTTTTGGTTACAGATATAAATACCGTATCGAATTATTGTTCTGGAGAAGAATACTTGCTGAGTATAAGCAGATCACATATTGATGAGATGATAGCCCATGCATTACATGAACATCCCAATGAGTGTTGCGGTGTTTTAGTAGGTGTAGATGACGTTGTGTCGAATTTATATCGAATTACCAATAAAGCTGCAAGTAGCTATCGATATTTGATGGACCCTCAAGAATTCCTAGAAGTAGATCAAGAATCCGAAAAAAAAGGTCAGGAAATACTGGCATTCTATCATTCTCATACCCACAGTGATGCGTACCCGTCGCAGACTGATGTTAGGATGGCTTTGGAGAGCGGATGGCTAGATGTTTATTATGTATTGGTTTCGTTGATGGATAAAGTAAAACCAGACATCAGAGCTTTTCACATAAATGATGATGGCAATATTGTGGAGGAGAATATTGTTCATTTGTGATTTATTCAATGATGTGTTGTGTAAAGTACATGAACCCAATAAATTTCCTGGTGTGTAGCGGGTAATGTATAATAATTCTTTGCTGAAAGAATACAAGATTAGATTGGAGTAACGTGGTTGGATGCACTAGGTACACATTTGCTATTGGATCTCAAAGAATGCAATTCCAAATTATTGGATGACATGCAATATTTGAGACAAATTATGATAAGTGTTGCTAATGAAGCAGGTGCAACTGTAGTGGGAGAAAAGTTCCATAAATTTAGTCCTCACGGAGTGACAGGGATAGTTGCAATTGCTGAATCTCATATATGTTTACATACTTGGCCAGAATATAATTACGCAGCGGTAGATATTTTTAGTTGTGGATCAGTTTTCAAAACACGCATGGCAGCTGAATTGATTGTGAAACATCTTCAATCGGAAGTTCCAGAAATCACGGAAGTGAAACGTGGATTACTGACTGAGATGTCCACATCTTCGTTGTAGTTGTATATTTCATATGTATAATCTGGATGCAAATTGGCATTACGAAAGCCTGACGCCGAACCTCGTTCAGGCGGAGCGAATTACCGAAATACTTTTTGAAGGAGAGACACCTTATCAAAAAGTGTCTATTGTAGATGCTGCATGTTTTGGCAAGATGCTTCTTTTAGATGGTAAAACTCAGTCTACAGAAGTTGACGAATTTGTTTATCATGAAGCATTAGTGCAACCTACCATGATTGCACATTCGAATCCAAAACGCGTGTTCGTAGCGGGTGGTGGTGAGGGTGCCACAATACGTGAGGTACTTAAACACAAGTCAGTTACCAAGGTTGTAATGGTAGACATAGATGAACAGGTTATTGAGTTGTGTAAAAGGTATCTACCCAGTTTTCATGAAGGTGCATTTAATGATCCTAGGTTAGATCTTCACTATGTTGATGCTTTGAGATTTTTGGAGGAATCAGAAGAGGAATTTGATCTAGCTATAATAGATGTGCCAGATCCTCTTGAAGGAGGCCCTGCGTATATGTTATTCACACAGGAATTCTACCATCTCATTAGAAAATCTCTTACATCTGACGGTATGATAGTTGCTCAGGCAGGACCTACTGGACCTGCATTTGCTCAACAATGTTTCTCTGCAGTGGCGAAGACTATACAATCTGTTTTCACAAACGTATATATGTGTGAAGCATTTGTGCCGTCATTTGGTTCCACTTGGGGGTTCGTTGTTGGATCGTTTGGGACAGATCCTTCCAGTTTATCAGCAAAAGAAGTAGATCAACGAATAATGGAACGAATTGATGGTAAGCTTAATTTTTATGATGGTATAACCAATCGTGGTATGTTCTCAGTCCCAAAATATCTTAGGAACGCATTGGCTTCTCAGAAAAGAGTAATTAATCGAGATAATCCTCTATTTGTGGTTTGAAAAAACATCTCATCACCTGAATGATTACAGATTTACATTTAGGGTATTTGTCGAAATTTTGGTTGGTTTTATAGTGTTGAGATTTGCATGTGGCTCAATTGAAGGTAGTGTTTCTTTTTAGTATTGCTTAATTTAGAGACGTAATATCGTATCTATTCTTGTGGTGTTCTTATCAGGTATATTGTTTAACCGAATATAATTTAGCTTTAAGTTTTGCAATGGTATACGATGATTGACAAAATTCTAACAGATTTAAATTTGAATCAACGAGATGCAGTTGAGACGACCGAAGGGCCATTACTCATAATTGCTGGCCCAGGTAGTGGTAAAACTCGTGTTGTCACTCACAGAATCGCATATTTGGTTAAGTCATGTGGCGTAATGCCATATCGTATTGCGGCTGTTACTTTTACCAATAAAGCTGCCCGTGAGATGACGAAACGTTTAGCTGATCTTGAATGTGATGATATTACAATAGGTACGTTCCATGCCTTTTGTTCTAAGATATTACGTAGAGATGGTAGCGTTATAGGATTAGATAGCAACTTCGTGATTTATGACGATACAGACCAAGTTGCATTGATTAAGAGTAGTATGAAGGATGTAGAAATTGATCCTAAACAGTATGCTCCACGAGCTATTCAGGCATCTATTTCTAATGCCAAAAGCCAACTCCTAGATCCAGAAGAATTTTCCCGCAATATCAAAAATTACTATGATGAAATTGTTTTACGAGTTTACGAGCAATACAGCCACCGTTTGTCAAAGAGTTCAGCAGTAGATTTTGACGATTTATTATTCAAGGCCTGCACTCTTTTTAAACAATTCCCGGAGATAGCGAACAAATACCAGAACAGGTTTATGCATTTCATGGTAGATGAATTTCAGGATACAAATGTTGCGCAATATTCCATCGCTAAGCAAATGTCACAAAAACATCATAATTTGTGTGTCGTTGGTGATCCTGACCAATCTATATATTCATGGAGAAATGCAGATATTAGGAACATTCTCAGTTTTCAGAGTGATTACCCTAAGGCCAAGACCATTACTTTGGAAGAAAACTATCGGTCTACTAAGACGATTTTGGAAGTTGCTGAAAATTTGATATCCACGAATACAGAACGAGTCAAGAAGAAAATTTGGACGAATAGAAGACAGGGAGATCCAGTTGTTGTCAGTGAGGAATATAACGAAGAAGAAGAGGCCAAATTTGTCGTAAAAGAAATTCAAAACTTGATTAATTCACAAGGTTATTCGCTAAATGATATAGCAGTGATGTATAGAGTTAACGCTCAATCGAGAGTTTTAGAATCTGCGTGCCTTAGATATGGCTTGCCGTATCAAGTAGTTGCTGGCCAAAAATTCTACCAACGTAAGGAAGTTAAAGACATAATAGCTTATTTGAGGATAATTTCGAATCCCCATGATGATTTGAGCATTTCAAGAGTTATTAATGTACCGTCTCGGAGAATTGGTCGCAAAACTACTGATGAATTATCTAGAATTTCCGAAGAAGCTAACGTTTCTATATACACTTCGATTGAAAACTTAGTTAATCATAAGGCTGGAAGTGAAGCCTATGCAAAATGCAGTCAATTCACGACTCGTTCAATGCGTGAATTGGAAAGATTTTACGAGTTGGTTAGGGAATTAAATGCAGTTTTGCACAGTATGAATTTACTAGACTTAGTTGATTATATACTGGAAAAAACTGGATACAAGTCTCATTTGATGGACGATGTAGATCATGGCGAGGATCGCTGGGCCAACATAGAGGAATTTCGACTGGCGACTCAGGACTTCTTAGATTTTGCTATGCCCAATGCGTTAGATTTGTTCCTCGAAAACGTTAGTCTTGTGAGTGATATTGATGGATTAGAAGACGAATCTGATTCTATAACGCTGATTACCTTACATCAGGCGAAAGGCCTTGAATTCTCGGTGGTTTTTATGATTGGAATGGAGGAAGGTATTATTCCTCACGTGCGTTCTATGGATAATCCTAGAGAGATCGAGGAAGAGAGAAGGTTGTGTTATGTTGGTGTGACTAGAGCTAAGGAGCGTTTATATTTATCACGAGCTTTTCGTCGTGGTTTTCGGGGAGGTGTGTATCATAAAGGACGCGATGGAGGAGCACATCCTTCCGCACCGTCTCGGTTTTTGGCAGAC
>CAZSCD010000021.1:0-2860 GCA_964605345.1 uncultured Dehalococcoidia bacterium | reverse complement strand
AATTTATTAAAAATTATTTTGCTGATAGGGATATAGTAAAAAATCAAAATCTCAAGGCTCTTGTTACTGCTGGACCAACAAAGGAATATATAGATCCGGTTAGATTTATTACAAACAACTCAAGTGGCAAACAAGGTTACGAAATTGCTAATTCACTAGCAAAATTTGGGGTTCAAACAACATTAATATCAGGACCCACAAATTTGAAAAAACCAGAAAATGTAAAAATTATAAATGTAGAAACTGCTGATCAAATGTATTCCGCAACAGAAGAAGCCTTACCTGTGGATATAGCTGTTTGTGTGGCTGCAGTGACCGATTATAAGCCGGAATTTTATGAAAATAAAAAAATTAAAAAAAATAACTTAAATTTAAATTTTAAAAAAAACAAAGACATACTAGAATTTTTATCGAAAAATAACTCTCGAAGACCAAAATTAGTAGTAGGCTTTGCGGCAGAAACTAACGATGTGATAAAGTTTGCAAAAGAAAAAAAAAATAATAAGTACTGCGATTGGATAATAGCAAATGATGTATCAAATCCTGAAATTGGATTCGATTCGGAGTATAATGCCGTTACAATAATACACGATAATAAAATTGAAAAAATTGAAAAAAATTCAAAATCTTACATAGCAAATAAAATAGCTAAAAAAATAATTAATAATTTTATCAGATAAAACTTATGGTAAAAATATTAGTTAAAAAATTTTATAAAAAAATTATTTTACCTTCATACAAAACCCGTGGCTCTTCTGGAATGGATCTTGTAGCCTGTAATAAAAATAAAATAACTATAAAGCCAGGTAAAACATCATTAATTCCAACTGGAATTGCAGTTGCAATTCCAAATAATTACGAAATACAAATAAGACCTAGATCAGGTCTCGCAATTCAAAATGGTATAACAGTTTTAAACACACCGGGCACCATTGACTCTGACTATAGAGGTGAAATAAAAATTATTTTAATAAATTTAAGTAAAAAGTCATTTGTAGTAAAATCAGGTGATAGAATAGCACAAATGGTTTTGTGTCCTGCAATCAAAGGAAAACTTGTAGAAGTAAAAAATCTTCCTCAAACAAAAAGAGGCAAAGGAGGATTTGGTTCAACAGGAAAATAAAAAAATGAAGTTTTCAAAAAAAGAAATTGAAAGATATTCAAGACAAATAATATTAAAAAAAGTAGGTGTGCTGGGTCAAAAAAAACTTTTAAGTTCTAAAGTTTTAATTGTTGGAATGGGTGGTCTAGGATCTCCTATTGCTATTTATTTAGCTGCTTTAGGAGTAGGAAAAATTGGTATTATTGATAAAGATGATATTGAAATATCAAATCTTACACGACAAATTATTTTTTCTACACAAGATCTTAGAAAAAGGAAATCCTCTATTGCAGTTAAAAAACTTAGAAAAATAAATCCCAAAATAAAATTAGAATCTTTTTTTACAAAATTAAATAAAAAAAATATAAATCAAATTGCAAAAAACTATGATTTAATAGTAGATGGAAGCGATAATTTTAGAACAAGATTTTTGATTAATGATTATTGTTTAAAAAATAAAAAAATTTTAGTTTCTGGAGCAATAAGTAAATTTGATGGTCAAGTTTATACTTTTAATTTTTCAAAAAAAAACTCACCTTGTCTTAGATGTTTTATTCCTAAAACGCCAATAAACTTAGATATGGACAATTGTGAATATGAAGGAATCCTAGGTACTATGGGAGGTATAGTTGGAACTATTCAAGCCAATGAAGTAGTTAAGGAAATACTTAATATTGGTGAAAGTCTTTGTGGTTATATCTTAATTATAGATGGTTTAAGACTTACATTTCGAAAAGTTAAACTTAATAAACGCTCTGATTGTTTTTGCAATGAAAAAAGAAAATAAAAAATATTTTGTTATAATCTCTTTATATTTTCTGTTGGCATTTTTTTTTTCAAAATCTTTTGCTGATGATGCTATAAATTTTTTATCTTTAAAAAATAGTGAAGTAAATTTAAGACAAGGACCATCATACGAATATCCCATTAAATTAAAATATTATAAAAAATATCTACCAGTAATAATTATAGACAGATCTGAAACTTGGAGAAAAATTATTGATTACCAAAATAATTCAGGATGGATACATATATCTCAATTATCAAAAAAAAAATCTGCTATTAACATAAAAAATAATTCAATTCTCTATAAAAAATCTACAATTTTCTCAAAACCGATTGCAAAACTTGAAACTGGTAGATTAATTTTAGTAAAAAAGTGTAAAATTAATTGGTGTAAAGTTGTCACTGGAGAATATAAGGGATGGATATTAAAAAAATTTCTATGGGGAAAAATTAAATAAAATCTGATAATAAAGCTTTTCTAGTATTATTTGAAATCGTGCCAGTATGCTTATATAAAGTATGTTCGATGCATATGGTGGCCTCTGTACTTAGATCTTTAAATTTTTTTATTTGCTCATCCGAAAAATTAAAATGAACAAATTGAACTGATGAAGCTTTACCCTCTGCAGAAGTACGATCAACGTCTTTTTCTGGTTTTGCTTTAATTTTTTCTTTATTTAAAATTATAAATACTTTTTCTTCTATTCCTCCAACTTTGCTTAAAAAATCTGCTCTTAAAGTTGGATCGTCAATTTCAAACATTAATGTTGCTACCAGCTCTTTACCCTTTGGTACCAATGGATTATATGCATTGAGTTCGTCCTTTAGTTGTGAGTCCCCACCCTTTTCGATATGTAACATCTCTTGTATTTGTCCAAGCATAGTCTCAAAACATTCAAAATAAAATGTTGCGTATGGACCTATAGCTATTCTTCTATTTTTTTTAAATTCGACTAATTTTTTTCTAAATTG
>CAZSCD010000020.1:0-4670 GCA_964605345.1 uncultured Dehalococcoidia bacterium | reverse complement strand
CCAGAGTTTGATTCTCCTCAAGCATACGTAAAGTTAGATCATCTATTGACGTAATCAAATTAGATGATATTTCCTGTTTCAATACGGATAAATCATGGATTAATATCTCTTCCACATCTACTAAACCAAATATAATTTCCTGTTCTAATGTACTGATTTCTGACATTAATGTACTGATTTCTGACATTAATGAATCCTGAACACTATTCAAAGTAGTTACGATCTCTTGTTCTAAAGTATTCAAGTCTGAATAAAATTTATCCTGCACGACAATCAAGTCAGCAGACAATTTATCTTCAAAATTGATTGTTTGCTGGGAGGTACGAGATATATTTACAGACAAAAACACACCAAACCCAATAACTGCAATCAATGGAACTAGAAACAAACCTAGATACCACTTCGAATTGATGTACATAATTAATCCTCTCAAAGATCATAATTCACATCTGTAATCAGAAACTGTAGGAACTATTATTGTATATCACTATAATAACTAACGCATTTTTAGTCTCTTCCATGGATACAGTTTGCGAAAATTGTCCTTTTTCTAATCTGCCAAAGTTGCCTCAACTAACAAACTCATCCTGAATGACCTTAAATCCGAAATAGAAAAGTCGATGTTTTTTATCCTACATATCATTGATTCCATAGATGTTTTTGTTGTAAATTTACATTAATGTTTGTACTTGTTATAGTTTTGGTTTTGAAATATACTTCACTTACGAATACATTGAACTTAAAAACTAGGAAGATTTCTGCGATGGAGGTCCATAATTATGGTGTCAACTAAACAAGAAAAGTCTATTGTTGTAATGCAACTTTCTGGAGGCAACGCCCCTCTTAACACAGTGGTCCCATACACAGATGGACAATATTATGACTCCAGACCAACTGTACACATTGAAGCTGACAAGGTTCTGCCGATTGATGACAAGTTTGGATTCAATCCAAGCATGAAGCCAATAAAAAATTTGTGGGACCAAGGGAAAGTCGCCATCATAAATGGCATAGGATATGAAAACCCTAATAGATCACACTTTAGGTCAATGGACATATGGCACACTGCTGAACCAGAAAAAATTGGTACTGAGGGTTGGCTTGGTCGTGCAATAAGAGACATGGATCCTAACAAAGACAATGTACTTACAGGTGTGAACTTTGGAAGAGGACTACCAAGAGCACTAGGGTGCAGGGGGGTTCCTGTTGCCTCAGTTGGTAACTTAGAGACATATGGGCTTTTCCCTGACATAGAAGATGAGAAACTGAGGAAATTTGCCCTAGATTCTTTCGCAAAAATGTATGGCGGTACAAATGGAAAAGATGCTGTAATGGACTTCCTTGGGCAAACCGGCACTGACGCCCTAAAAGGAGCGGATATTCTGAGAACGGCGCCAGGGAAATACAACTCAAACGTAGAATATGCATCGAATCCTATTTCTGACGCTATGAAAAGTGCGGCTCAAGTAATGTTTGCTGATCTGGGTACCCGTATCTTTTTCACTAGCCACGGAAGCTTTGACACTCACTCAGGTGAACTACCAAGCCATGCTAAATTATGGGAAGAAGTATCGGGTTCAGTTGGAGATTTCTACGACGACCTTAAGGAACACAATAAAGAAGATGACGCTATTATCTTCATATTCTCAGAATTTGGAAGACGTATCAAAGACAATGGTTCTGGTTCAGACCATGGTTCTGGCGGCACAGCATTTGTTATAGGTAATAGTATTAAGGGTGGGATGTATGGTGAGTACCCTTCACTAAGAGAAGAAGACCAACTCGAAGGAGACCTACACTTCAATAATGATTTCAGAAGTACGTATTCAACGATACTGGATAAATGGTTAGGCTTAGAACCTGAATCTATTGTGAACGGACAGTTTGAGCAATTCGATTTCCTGAAATGATCTTTATCGAAAGTCACCAAATCATTAATTGAAAATTGAATATTTGGAGTATAGAATCCATGAGTGACGAAAAAAGAAACCTTTTAGCTCACTTGTATCGCAGAGCAGGGTTTGGAGCAACAAGTACTGAATTGGGTCGATATTCCTCGAAAGAATACTCTGACCTTGTAGAAGATCTTTTACATCCGGAAAATCCGAATAATATGCCCGACGACGTGATACGTCGTTTTTCCCCAGGTTTCTCTGAGATGAGACATCCACCCGAAGGTGGAACCTACTTGATGTACCGAATGATTACAACCAATTGTCCACTTGAGGACAAATTAGCACTTTTCTGGCACGGATTATTCGCGGTCGCGTACAGTAAACTAAACCACACTAGAGCAATAATTAATCAAATTGAAACATTCCGAAGACATGCTCTGGGGAAATTTGACCAGATATTGCTTGAGTTATCTAAAGACCCAGCGATGCTACTTTGGCTAGACAATAATAACAACCACAATGGCTCCATCAACGAAAATTATGGAAGGGAACTACTTGAACTTTTCGCAATGGGGATAGGTAATTACACTGAAGACGACGTTAAGGAGTGTTCTCGTGCTTTCACCGGATGGACCGTGGCCAACGCCGAATACATGGAAACCAGGATGAATAAAGACTCGATATGGCCATATGGTCGGATAAATTGGCACTTTGAATACCGTGAAAGTGACCACGATAACGAAACCAAAACCTTTCTAGGCGAAACTGGCAACTTCAATGGCGAGGAAGTGATTGGTATTATCGTTCGCCAAAAAGCGACAGCAGAATTTATTTGTACGCGTTTATTCCAATTCTTTGCCTCTGACGAGGTCTCTTCAAAAGGACAAGAGGCAATTGATCAAATGATCAAATCTTACTATGAATCAAACTATGAAATACGGTCCGTACTTAGAACGTTATTTAACTCAGACTACTTTAAGTCGAAAGATGCTCGATTCAGCAGGGTGAAAAACCCAGTTGAATTAGTAGTCGGCGCCATACGCACAGCCGGTACTTATCGTTCTCCCACATTGGGAGCGGAACAATTGGCTAATTACACTTGGTTTATGGGACAAGGCCTTGTACAACCACCCTCTGTGGAAGGATGGCACGAAGGCGTCGAATGGATAGATAGTGGTACATTAGTTGAAAGAATCAACTTTGTTGCCGGTGAACTAAGCAACATTAACAATCCTGGAGTACGCTCAATAATTGAGGACTTAAGGAAAAATAATGATGGCCCTATATCATCCGAGAAACTTGTTGACCAATGCATAGATCTAGTAGGCCCTATGGACGTATCTGCACAGACAAAAGATTCATTGATAAATCATACCGATGCAGAAGGCGTTATAGATCTAACTGACAAACAAAAAAGTAAGGAGTCTGAACAGCGAATCGGAACGCTACTCAGACTTATTACTTCCACTAGAGAATATCAATTGGCTTAATGTATTGGGATAGAAATGGTAACAACTAGCAAATCACGAATTGAATATCTTAAGACCATTGGCCTAACTAATAACGGCGACAATGGGAGAGGATTTGCCAATCCGTACAGTTTAGCGACTAGTAAGGATGGGCGCATTTTCGTCCTCAACAGATGCGACTCTTTTCTTAGTTCTGTACAACGTATAGCAGTCATCACCATAGACGACAAACACATTTTAGATTTCTCCAAAGGTCACGGATCTGGTGAAGGGCAATTTGTTCAGCCTGTTGGTATCGCCTTCGATAGCAAAGACAGATTACATGTAACAGATGAATACAACAACCGTGTTGTTGTATTTAACTCCGATGGAAAATACCTTCATCAATGGGGAACATTTGGAGATGAACACGACCAGCTTAATGGCTCATCCGGTATAGCCATTGATACCGATGACAACATATACATAGTCAATCAGTACAGTAATAAAATAAATAAGTTCACCAGCAGTGGACAGTATATAACTCATTGGGGTGAAACAGGCAATGCCAATGGACAATTCAATATGCCCTGGGGGGTGGATGTAAGTCCAAACGGACATGTGTATGTAGCAGACTGGCGGAACGATAGGATTCAAAAATTCACATCTGACGGCGGATTTTTGAACAGCTTTGGCAAAAGTGGAACAAGACCAGGAGAGTTTCATCGTCCATCTGGCGTAGTAGTAGACTCAGATGACAATATCTACGTTACAGACTGGGGGAATGAAAGACTTCAGGTCCTAAACAGTGACGGCACGCCAAGACAAGTACTTAGAGGTCAAGCCACACTGTCACAGTGGGCTATTGAATTTTTTGCATCTAATCCAGATGAACAAACCACACGAGACATGTCTGATCTAACCCCTGATTTGCCTCCTCACCTGAATACACCATACGACATTTCTTCTCAGATAGAACAATACTTTTGGGGCCCTGTTGCTCTACACTTGGATAAAAACGGAAGATTATACGTTGTAGAATCCAGTAGACACAGATTTCAAGTCTATCAGATACAAAACAAGTGAGATCACTTAAATTGTCAGCTAAGAATATTATAGATTCTCCATTAATATGGATCCTTGCCGGTTTAATTGTTGGAATTATACTAGGAGTAAATTCTGCGGCGGTTTGGATTTTATCTATTGGATTAGTGGGGTTTGTAGTTAATTTACACCTTCACGGACACGCCAAACAAGAAAATGAAGGCAAACTATTCCTATCTGGCCCAGCATTTATATTGAGTTGGATTGTCGGATTCACTTTACA
>CAZSCD010000019.1:0-8265 GCA_964605345.1 uncultured Dehalococcoidia bacterium | reverse complement strand
GACCTGATTCACCATAGATTCTATGGATTCTTTGTCAGAAACGTCGGTTGAAATGGCAATGCCTTTTTTGCCTTTAGATTCTAATTCAGACACAACTGATGAGGCGTTTTCGATATTTACATCAGCTATAACTACACTTGCCCCTTGGTTTGCTAGTACTAATGAAATACCTTTACCTATGCCACTTCCTCCGCCTGTAACAATAGCAACTTTTCCATTTAAATCTATCATTTGCAATCTTCCAGTCTGTATAACGCAAAACGACACCTTCACTGGTTTTCTAGTGAAGGTGTCGTTTTGTACATTGCTTGTTATTTTAGAATTACCACCCTGTAAGAATTGGCTTTATCAGTTCTAGTTCAGGGAAGTTCTTGCCTTTGTTAACCATACTTCCATCAGCAACTGTTGGGCCAGTCACAAACGGATCATCCCACGATACTGTACTGAATCCAAGATATTCTTTGTGGACAAAGTCTAGGAATTCCGTGACTACTCCCCAGGCTTTCTCTGCATCGAATTCTGATAATAGTCTGGCATGTATGTCATATGCTTCAGGGAAGTCCCAGCCACAACTGTATTCAATCGTAGTGTTGTAACAGGCTATTAACCCAGGCCAACTATCATGAAGACCTATATTTCCAGACCAGTCAAAGAACAGAATGTCGTTCATTTGCCTTCCATGTGCAAGTTCTTGACCGCGTACTGCGTAAGCTGAACTATCAATGTCTAGGTTGATCCCAACCTGTTCCCACATTGCTGCTACAGCATGGCCAACTTCAACCATGGTTGAGTTGGTGTCACCAGATGGTATCCAAACAGTGCCTCCGAAACCATCAGCATATCCGGCTTCAGCGAGCAGTTGTTTTGCAAGATCTGGATCATATGGGTCGTCCCATTTGGATTGGTAGTGTGGATCGCAAGTATCCAAAAAGTAAACGTATGCTACACAGCCGTTTCCACCTAGAATTTCATCATTCAGAGCATTTCGGTCGATAGCTACTGACATAGCTTTACGTACTTTAAGGGCTTTTTCCATGTCTTCTGGATCGTCAAGTACTCCGACCCAAGGTAAATCATCTCTATAAGTCGAAATTGTAGGCTCACCAGTGAGTTGGTCAATCCTGATTCTCCAGTTACCACCCATGTTAATGATGGCACCCGTACCATTACTTAGTACTGGGTAATTAAATTGCATTCCTTCTACGCCAACGACCTGGTCAAGATGAGTTTGACCTACTTGAGTCACGTCCGCATCTCCTGACACCAACATTGCTACCCGTGTGGCTGCCTCAGGAATTTCTACTACCTGTACTTCGTCATAGCCTGGATTGAGTCTCCAGTGATTCTTAACGCCCTCGAGCGTTACTACATCATCGGCTTTATGCTCAACGACTATGTAAGGTCCAGTACCTAGAGGAGTTACGGATACATGGTCTTCTCCCATCTCATCATAGAACCTTTTGTTTTCAGCTTGGACAGCCGACATTCTATGTCGTGCAGGAGCTGCCCACGATACTGTTGGGCCTGCAGACCAGTCCCATTTAATCGTTTGTCCGTCAACTCTTTGGTTTTCCCATTGAGGGATGTAGTACTCAGTTATCCAGCCGTTGAGTGTTATACGCATTTGCTCATAAGACCAATGTATGTCTTCTGGGGTTACAAATTCCCCGTATGTATCATCGTGCCAAGGAACATCGTCTCTGATGTGGTAAGTCACACCAACCTCATCAATTTCCCATGAACCGGCTAGCATAGGGTGAAGCTCAGGGTCAAAGTCTAGAAGAGTTTCAGCTAGGCCTAATTGAGATGGATAAGCGATGGTTGGTTCTGGCGAAATACTTCTTTTATATAGTCCAGGACCTATGTCACCAGCGGCAACTACAAGTACGCTTCCAGGCACTGGGTAGGTTCCGCTTCCTCCAGCTGATACTTCAACTTCAACTTCAACTACTACCTCTTTCTCAACTACTACCTCTTTCTCAACTTCCACTACTTTGGTCACTTCTACTTCTTTGATGACCTCAACCTCTACTTCCTTGATTACTTCTTTTTCGATTATTACCTCTGATTCGCCACAAGCTATCGCTGTACTAACGAGCGCGATTGCGACTAATCCTAGTAACATTCGGATTTGCTTAACGCTGACCATTTGTAATAAACCTCCAAACAAAACTAATAGTGTCCAGTTCTAATCTAACACATGAAATCTAGCACTTGGTGCAAGTTTTGTCAAACCACAAACTTATTCAGTTAGGTTGGTAATATCTGTTGTTGGAAGTAAACGACTTGACAGACACCTGTGTCGGTTAAATCGTTCAACTTGACAGACATTTGTGTGACTGGTAGTCTGCGATTCTTAAATGTGAGAACAGAAATGAAGGGTTATCTATGTTGCGTGTTATTGTTGTGTGTATTGGGGTTTTTGTATTGGCCTGTGGTGGAAATAATGGAATACAAGAATCTAATGCTTCTGTGACTGATGAAACGGATGCAACGTCTGTAATCACTGGAAATGAGAACGTATTGTTGCTTGATGTTGTAAGCGATTCGTTACCGGAAGATGAATTTATTCATCCAAATCATACGTGTGATTTAGACGATATTTCACCACATTTAAAATGGGGCATAGGGCCAGATAACACTAAGAGCTTCGCTATAGTATTTGATGATCCAGACACCCCTTTCGCTCCGCCTTTCGTTCACTGGGTTGTTTATGGAATCCCAGCTAACTTCAATGAATTTCAGGAAAATGTACCCAAGACAGAAGTGTTGGCAAATGGGATCAAACAGGGGATCAATGGTTTTGGGAATATTGGGTATGGAGGTCCTTGTCCACCAGGAGCTGGAAAGATTCATACTTGGACTCTAAAAGTTTATGCATTGGATATCGATGTTGATTTGAATTCAGGCGCTACCAAAACTGAATTATTGAAAGTAATCTCTGACCATATACTTGCTGAAGGAGAGATAGCTAGACAATATCGGACATCTACCGGATGTCTGTATTGTTCTGTAACTCCTTCAGAAGATGGCACCGGCCAAGATAAAGAAGCTGGATTGGGTAAACGTACTGTTGATCAAGATGAAGATGAATAATCAATGAGAGATAATAATTACGCAGAGTGTATGTTTATTGTCATATTAAATGTATAACTTATTGGTACACAACATAATCAGATTTCATGTTAGAGTTATTGTTGTTTTGATTACATATTAGGAAATAAATAAAAATAATGGATTTAGTTTGGTGTTCTTAAAGTGAGTAACTGGATTTTAAATGTTTGAATGATTGGGGAGAAATTGATGAGTTTGATAAATGGAAGGGTTAATTTTTACAGAAATGAATTGAAGCGTACGTATGTGTTTGTTTTATTACTCATGTCTGTATCTCTGGCGATATTTGTTATGGGATGTGGTGGAGAAGAAGATATATCGAATTTGTCTGAGGCAGAAAAAGAAATCAAAGCAGGTAGAAGTGAAGCAGCGGCACGATCATTTATGGTGGAAGAAGTAAAAGAAGATTGCTGGGATAATGTGGAAGGTACGGCAACTGGCTTGGATGTGATAAATACTGCCAGTTTTCACGCGAGAGATGGATATTGGCAGTTTGATTCAAAAGCATATCCAGATGGAAAACCGGTATCGTTACCTGCTTCAACAGGGAAGCTATATAAGGATGGTTTAGTTGGAGGAGAATTGATGCAACTGATTTCAACTAAATTATGTTCTCCGTTGCTACGTGATAATCGCGGACAAGAATGACAACCACAACGATTTATATATCTCGTGGATAATTTGAGGTGTCTCTTAAATTGATGGAACTTTGTGGAAAGTACATATATAATGGTTGTTGTGGTGTTATTTTATGAGAGTAAGAGACAGTTTATAGTCGCATGAATTTATATCAATGTTAGTTTATGTGGAGCTTTAGAATTGATTATTGATTTTAGAAAATTGACAAGATACTCACTCTTGAGTGTTGTTTTAATCGGATTCTTTCTCGTAGTTGCAGTGCCCCCAACATATGCTTATGAGTTAGATGAAAGCTTTGAAAACACTTATCTTGGTGAAATTCCAGATTCGTTTACTGTGTTGTGGGGAACAGCTGAAGTTCAGACAATATCTCAAAAGAATACCTTCCAAGGCAGAGGACTGAGAATAGATGCTGAATCTGCTGTAGAGATGAAAATACCCGATGAAGTGTTCGGTGATTTTGATTTACGTTTCGATATAAAACCTGGGAAACGTTACGATTCTACACTTATGTTTCGTGCAACTGATGAAAACAATGGATACGCTTTTACAATAGGTAGAGATTCACATACTCTTGCTCGTAGAGATTCAGGTAAAGACACATCTTTTGGTGAATTTGATAAAGACAATGTACATTGGGCTAGGTTTAAGATCCAGGCAAGTCTAGATCAAATTTTAGTTACTGAGATTGAAGGTGGAGGTAGTGGTACTTCTGCTAGTGGAGCAGGTAAGAAAGAAGGTGCCGTTAAGGGGGCTGGGCAGGAAATATATGTGGGTACTGACGATCAATTTGAAATTGTAGATGCTACCTATTCATCAGGTAGGTTACTATTTATCAATCCTACCTCAGAGCGAATTTATTTAGATAACATTCTCATAACGAGTGATTTTAAGATGGCTACTGAAGAAGGTGGATGTAGTGGGAGCTTAGCCCCCTAACTTTTAGATATATAGAGTTGTGTTTCTTGAATCATGATCATAGGTGCAGTGCCGAAAAATTCCATGCCTTTCTATGTATACTCTAGTGATTTTGTATGCTTTGCATGGAAGGTGTTGCCGTCAGAAATGTGATGTTCGTTAAGTTGGAATACGACGGTATCAAATCCATATTATTCTTCATGCTATATCGTTGTGTGTGAAAATTTATGTTGTTAATACCTAGGAGGTAATCTGATGGAAGAAAATGGTCCTGTTTTTAATATGGCTGTTAATCAGTTTAGATTAATATCAGATATGGTAGATATGACTGATGGGATGAGAGAGATATTAAGTAAACCCAAACGTGAACTAATTGTAAATTTCCCAGTTTCAATGGATAACGGACAAGTTAACACGTTTACTGGATACAGAGTTCATCATAATTTGTCGAGAGGACCAGGTAAAGGTGGTATACGATTCCATCCAGACGTAACCCTAGATGAAGTTAAAGCTTTAGCTATGTGGATGTCTTGGAAATGTGCGGTTGTTGGAGTTCCATTTGGTGGAGCCAAAGGAGGTGTTACTTGTCAGCCTAAAAATTTATCTTCCCGTGAATTAGAATCTATAACCAGACGGTATGCAACCGAAATTATGCCTTTCATAGGTCCTGACAAAGATATTCCTGCACCAGATGTTGGTACAAATGAGCAAGTTATGGCTTGGATCATGGATACTGTCACGATGAATCTCGGTAAAGATATGCCAAGTGTTGTTACAGGCAAACCTTTATCCATTGGAGGTACTTTGGGACGAGTTGATGCTACAGGTCGAGGCGTTGCTTTAGTTGTTAGAGAGGCCGCTGAGAAGCTGAATATGCCACTTGAAGGTGCTAAAGTTGTAGTTCAAGGT
The DNA here is from genome assembly GCA_964605345.1 of uncultured Dehalococcoidia bacterium. Lineage (GTDB taxonomy): Bacteria > Chloroflexota > Dehalococcoidia > Lucifugimonadales > CAZSCD01 > CAZSCD01. The sequence goes on along the minus strand of CAZSCD010000019.1, from coordinate 2,685 downwards.
TATGGCAATGCTGGATATACTGCTGCACGTATTTTGGTAGAAAGTGGATGTAAATTGATTGCTGCTAGTGATAGTGTGTCAACAGTTTATTCATCTTCTGGAATTGATCCTGTTGAGCTTAATAAGTACAAAATTGCACATGGGTCTGTGTCAGGTTATAAAAATATGGAGAGTCCATCACAGTCAGAACTGTTGGAAATCCCATGTGACATTCTCATACCAGCTGCTGTTGAACAACAAATCACTAATGTTAATGCTGCTAATATAAAGACTCGAATTATCGCCGAGGCTGCTAATGGACCTACTACCGTGGAAGCTGACGAAATACTATACGATTTGGGAGTTATGGTAATCCCAGACATATTGGCCAATGCTGGTGGTGTGATCGTTTCATATTTTGAATGGGTACAAGATATCCAACATTTAATTTGGAGTATTGATGAAGTCAACAACAAATTGGAATCTTTGATAATAAATAGTTTTCATCAAGTGTTACAAAAATCTCAGGAACAAAAAATTGATATGAGACGTGCTGCATTGATATTGGCAGTTCAGAGAATTATTGATGTTATGAGGGTTCGAGGAATATACCCTTAAACGTATGAGATTGAAATAATTATTCGTTCACTAATATACGTTTGGAGAATTAAATTAAAGACTCATATGGTATATTAGTTTTTTGACGTTGAGCCATTTAACGTAATGGTTCAATAAATGATCTTCGTCCGGATTACTTGTAATCTAAAGCAGAAGTTTCGGTATGGGTAATTTTGGAAATTTAAATACTCAATCATGAAAGGTGTTTCAAGAGGTGTGTAGATATGTTTGAACACGACATTTTGATAATTGGAGCAGGGCTTGCAGGACTTCGTGCTGCGGTAGAAGGCGTCAAAAATGGTATGGATGTTGCGGTTGTTTCAAAAGTTCATCCAGTAAGAAGTCATTCAAATGCGGCTCAAGGAGGAATTAATGCTCCATTAACCGATCGAGGAGATGATTGGGAAGGTCATGCTTACGATACAATCAAGGGCTCTGATTTTTTGGCTGATCAAGATGCAGTAGAAATTATGTCTAGAGAAGCTGGAGATGCAGTAATCGAATTAGAAAGAATGGGTGTTATTTTTACTAGAGGTGAAGATGGAAAACTTGGTACTAGGGCATTTGGAGGACAAAAAGTAGCAAGGACATTCTTTGTTGGAGCTATTACTGGATCAGCATTATTACATGTTCTTTATGAACAGTCACTTAAACTTGGTCTAAATGTATATGAAGAATGGTTTGTCACCAAACTTATATTGGAGGATGGAGTTTGTAGAGGAGTCGTAGCTTATGATATTAAGAATGGAGAAATGCATACTATCAAAGCTAAGGCTGTGATTATGGCAACTGGTGGTAATGGTAGAGTATTTGAACCTTCTACTCAGGCTTTAATTTGTACTGGTGATGGGATGGCTTTGGCTTATAAGGCTGGTGTGCCTCTTATGGATATGGAAATGGTCCAATATCATCCAACAACATTAGCGAGAACAGGAATACTAATGTCTGAAGCCGCAAGAGGAGAAGGTGCATACTTGTTGAATTCAGATGGCGAAAGATTTATGGAAAAATATGCTCCTGATTATATGGAATTGGCTTCAAGAGATGTGGTGTCAAGATCTGAACAAACTGAGATAGATGAAGGTAGAGGAATTGACGGCAATGTACTTTTGGATGTTAGGCATTTGGGCAGAGATTATATTGAAAAGAGATTAGGATACCTTCAAGAAGTCTCTTTAGAATTTTTAGGTATTGATATGGCTAAAGATCCCAAACCAGTTAGACCTGGGATGCACTATATAATGGGTGGCATTAAAACTGATGTGAATGGGTTGACAGAAATCCCAGGATTATATTCGGCAGGTGAATGTGCTAATGTAAGCGTACATGGTGCTAATAGACTAGGGGCGAATTCTTTGTTAGATACAGTAGTTTTTGGTAGGAGATCAGCAGAAAATGCTGTTGAATACATAAAGACAGTAGGACCAAATTCTAAATCTGAAGATGATTTAAAACTTGAACGCGAAAGGTTGCAGTCAATTTTTGACAGGCCAAAAGGCGAAAACATTGCTAAAGTTAGAGAAGATATGGCTCTTGGCATGACTAAAGGCATTGGAGTATGGCGAGATCAAGCATCAATGGAAGGTGCATTAGTAAATTTAGAGAATATAAAAAATAGATTACTAAACGTCTCGGTTGAGAATAATGGCAAAATTTTTAACACTAACTTAATTTTTGCTCTAGAATTGGAATTTATTGTTGACAATGCAGAAGCTATAATTCATGGAGCAATTACTAGAAAAGAGAGTAGAGGTGCTCACTTCAGAACTGATATGCCAGATAGAGATGATAAAAATTGGTTAAAACACACTTTGGTTTATCGTGATAGTAATAGTGAAAATAATGTAAGAGTAGAAACCACTCCTGTAACAATAACCAAATGGAAGCCGGTAGAGAGGGTTTATTGATGAATGTTGATCTAAAGGTAAAGAGATTTGACCCAGGTGATTCTTCAAAAAACACTTGGTGGCAAGAATATAATATTGATATCCATGAAGACTCTACGGTTTTGGATGCATTAATTCACGTTAGAGAATATGAAGATACGTCCTTAGCTTTAAGATGTGCTTGCAGGGCTTCTATTTGTGG
>CAZSCD010000018.1:0-5424 GCA_964605345.1 uncultured Dehalococcoidia bacterium | reverse complement strand
TTTTGTCAGGTGCTATATTGCCCGCATTACTGAGAGCGATTCGTTGTTGATATTTTATTCCAGGCAGAGAGTTTATATCTGGGACACCCTTGATAGGAGTGTCACCTAGATATCCAAGTATCTTTTTTGCTGGAATAATGTCGTTGATTAAGTAACTCTCTATTATGTCTGGTATGTCATCTGGATTGACGTTTCTGAAAAAAAGTCTGGAGTGACCAGGTTTCAAGATGTCAATTATTGGTTCTGCGAAGCAAAGACCTAAACATCCAACTTCGTCTACATTTGCATCAATCCCGCGCGTTTCTAGGATTGATTTAAGACTTTTTGTAACGTTTAGTGCTCCAACAGCTTGTCCACACATAGCAGTACCTATTCTTATCCAGGGTTTTTCCCCAGAGGTTAGACTTAACCAATGATCATCTGCTTTGAGTTTTAATTCAGCGTATGTGTACACGTGTTTTGTAACCTTTACTTTTCGGTCATACCATCTATCTTATACTTATTAATAGTTAGCATTGCACAGATCCAGAATGTATCCGATGCTACATATTACATTCAACACACTTATGTTAGTTTCGCACATTTCAAGTTTATCGTGACAAAGTTAGCTTTCTTGGTCTAACAGATTAGATATTTGTTCCAGGCTGGAATTGAGTGATTGTCGTCCACTTAGTTGATGATCTATGCTTATGACAGGTGCTTGAGCGCAAGCGCCCAAACAGGTGTTGTACTTCAAGGTGATTTTTTTGTTGGCTGTTTCGCCTTCGTCAGATAAATCAAGCTTCTCTTGTAGGCCATTCAAAATATGAGATGCATTTGCTAAATGGCAGGTTGGACCCCAACACACTTCTACTATGTGTTTGCCTGGTGGAGTGAATCTGAAATTAGTGTAGAATGAAGCTACGCCCCATACTTCGTTCGTAGTAGTATTTAAATTGATTGCAACTTCTTCTATTGCTTCTATTGGAAGATACCCGAGTTTATCTTGTGTTGATAACAGGGAAGAAAGAACAGTCATACTAGAGCGTCTTTGAGATTTTATAGCCGCTCTAGCTTGTTCTCTTAAAGTGTTGCTCTCTGAGGCCAAATGCGCGGTCTCCAAGAAGTGAGGAATTATTTACAATCATAGCATACCTATGGGTTTGTAACAACGCGATTCAATGACAAATTTATAATTAGTAACTAATGTCATCTATAAGCATATTGGCTACAGTTTGTCCAATTTTCACGCTGTAATTCGTGCCTCGATCTTGTGGGTATATTTGAGTTGTGTTGGCTAAGTACAAAAATTCAAATGGAGTTTTATGGTCCAATATCTTGGAGGAATAATTAGTTTCTATGATAGGTTGCGCATCATATATTTTATAGTGGTAACTGGTTTCTATACAAGATGATTTGAATTGAGGATTAATCTTGTTTATATGAGGGATGTATTCTTGGAGTAATTCATTGTGATTCATATTGTATAAAGGATTATTGGTGTCCAGATAATTAGATAAGTATACAATGTGTTTATTGTTGTAGAATTTAGTAGAAATAAGGTTTGTGTGTTCTATTACTCCAACAAAAGGTATAGATCTGTCTGCAATATTAAGCCAGTACATGTTAGATAATGGGCGTTTTAATATAAGTATCATTATCACGGCAGATAGATAACTTAGACTCATTAATTTAGCTGCGTAATCTTGAGGAAGATATGGTACTAACTTCGAGAAAATATGAGATGGAGTTGTGACTATAATTGCATCGAATTTTTGTACCGAGGATTTCTTATTTGGCAAATTAATTCTTACGCCTGTGGCACGGTTGTTTTCAATTATTATTTCATGGATTTGGGTCGAGAGATTAATTTCTCCTCCTTGCTCGATGATTATTTGTTGTAGTTTTTCGAATATCTCCCCAAAACTTCCAATTGGATAACCTAATTTTTCTTTCAACATGCCTCTATCTCTCGACGCTACTCTAGTATGTATTTTGCCCCATACCCATGTCATACCTACATGCCTGTAATGATTGTCTCCAAATTTACCTCGCAACATTGGGCGCCAAAATATTTCGTACGCTTGTTTGCCGGCGTATTTACTTAGCCATTCAACGGCGGTAATGTGTTCGAAATTCCTCCAACGTTTTTGTAGTTGCAGGTAAAACGTACTTAATCCTAATCTAAGACGATCTATTAATTTTAGAGGAGTAAATTTGAGGAGATCTATTGGAGTAACAAAGATATATATTTTCCCATCATGTAATGTACCTACTTTAGGTTCTATCCATCGTATTTGATGGCCTAACCCGATTTCATTAACTAGCTCTATTATATTAGTGTCATTGGTGAACCAGTGATGATACCCTCGTTCCAGACGTGCGTCTCCTATCTGAAAAGTCGATGCGTGACCTCCTAGAAATGAGTCTTTTTCATATATCACAACTTGATGTCCGTGTTTGCACAATTCATATGCGGCAGCTAGTCCAGTTGCTCCGGCTCCAATAATAGCTATCTTCATTGTGAGTTTTATTTATCCTCCATGTTTTTGTTCTGTTTTGACATAAAAAAAGATTGTAGACGGATATGTTTATACCATAAAAATAATTGACCTAATAATATTGGAGGCAATAGTAATAAAGCGTGTGATACAGTTGCAAACCCTGCCGCGATTGATCTGTCAATTGATGCCATTGGTAGAAATACTAATGTTTCTCGTGTCAATATTTCAAAAAGTCCTATTCCACCTGGAGTGAAAGGAATAGAACTCCCAATATTGGCTATGGCTGTCACTAGTATTGACGCTATGGTTAAATCTGTAATAGTTTCGTAAATTTTATCAAAGCCAAAAGAAAATCCTACGAAAAAAAACAGTGTAGCTTCCATCAACCATACAGGTATGGACAATAGAAGTACAATTGACAATTTTCGTGGACTTCGTAGCGCGGTCAATCCATTTATGAAAAGGTCTATTAGTATGATTAGTTTATTTTGAATTTTGAATGGAGTGAATTTTGTGGCAATTACGGCAACGTTACGTGTTTTTGATGGAAATACAACAAAGAGAATCAAAATTACTAAAATTAAAAAAAGTGGAGTACACACCGTTATTACTAACCAATACCAATGGATATTCATTCGTTCGCTGAAGGAATTTGTGAGTCCAGATAATGGTACGAAGAATGACATAAGTAATATGAAAAATAACAGTGTTAAAGCATCTAGCATTCTTTCTACTAGAATAGTTGCAAAAGCTGAAGTTTTACTTATCCCCTCTTGTTCGCTTATATAGTAACTTCGTACGAATTCACCTAATCGCATTGGTAAAAGGTTATTTGCCATGTAGCCTATTATTACAATTGGGTAGAGAGTAGTTGTGTTAATAGGTTTTAAATGGTTAAGCAGAAAACGCCAGCGTAATGTTCTGAATAGTATAGATATAAAGTACGAAATGATTGCTGGTATTAGAAAGAAATAGTTTGCATTTATTATTGCTTTGGCCATATTTCTAATGTCTGTAGTAACTACAAACAAAGCCAGAAGCAAAATAGTGACTAAGAGACCAATAGAGAATTTCGTGGTATTTGTCATATATTCCGTGAATTTGAAGTTGATAGTATTTTGTTTTCCTGAATATGTATATTCCCGTAAATGTTTATTCTGAGTTCAGTAAATTTTCCTGAAATTCTTTTGAGTAATAAACGTATGCGTCTTCGCTACCTATTTGGCCAACAACGCCACCTCTATGTATAAAATAATCTGCAATTTCCTGCCATGCGTTTAATTTAGTGAAAGTTCTAAGGAATTTAATTATAGAGTAATCTCGGTATGTATTCTCAGGAAACCACCAACGATGTTTTACCAAAATCCCCTCTGAATAACTGTCGGTCAAAATCGCATCTGCCTGTATTTTGTTTTGGCTATGTACTAGAATCACTGAAGAATCCGGATCGTGATTTAATGGTGATTTATCGTACATTGTATAGCTTACTTGATCATAATTCCTGAGATACCACGCCCATGGCCATGCAAATCCACTAGTACCGTCAATGATTATTGGTGTTTTGTTTATTTTTCCAGTTACTTTCTCTACTTGTTTGATGTTTTCGAGCACTTCGGTTATGTCTGGAGAAGATTGAGTGTATATAAGCATTTCTACTGGGATCTCATCATTTTGATAGTTTACAATCATTCCAGTTCGTATAGTGGTAATGAATAAAATCAGTGCTAGGGTAAGTATACTTAATGCAGTAATATTTTTGAATCCATATTGTTTTGAGATTAATGTTAATGCTAATAACAATCCAAATAATATTGCCCCAATTGTTATCAATGAGACAATATCAACAACAGAAATATTGTCTCTCTGGAGCATGATTAATTTCCACACAAACAACATGCTCAGAGGTATGATTGGGATGGTCAGTAGTTCTCTAGTTCTCACTAGCTTGTGTAATTGTAATCTGTGGAATATGTCTGCCAAAAATTTACCTGATATGACTACCATAGGAATAGTCAAATTTACCAGTAACCACGGCATTTTTTCACTGGCTAGTGTATATAGAAGGAAACTTACGACAATCCAATAACTCAGGAAACATCCAAATTCATCTTTTTTGCTAATGTAATATATTGAAGCTAAAATCGACAATAAGAATGGCATAAATTCATATATTGAGGTTAATACTAAGTAATAGTAGAAAGGTTGTGCTCCTCTAGCTTCTTCTTGTTGTACTATCCAGTAACCTAGGGATTGCCACATGCCTGAGTTAATTCCAGATAGATTGGTGAAAAATGTAGTATGTAGCAGGATCCATGGAAGATAAAAAATAATTGCGGCACGCCACCACACATGCCAACTCCATTTAAAACCCCAATAAACAGATGCCAACACAAGAATTGTCGTGATACAGATTGCTACAATTAAACCTTCACCTATGGCTATACCTATTGGTGAAGTGTTTATGGGAGTGGCTAAAACAAGACCCATAGATTTTAATAATGGAAGGTTTTGCACTAAGCTGAATGAAGCAGCCCACAGAGGTAATGTTAGGCTTATTATTAGTACGAAATATTTGGCTGAATTAAGTTCTGATGAGGGGCGTAATCCATTAATGATTGCATGCCAGACACGATATGTTAAACGGCTTAGTGCTACTGGTGGAGATACATTTCCAACATATGGTCCATAAATTTCTTTTTTCCAACGTTTGGAAATTATTACTATCAAAAGAAACGTTCCTAATACTACCGATATTAAATATGCAGTTTCTTTTGTAGAGAATATCAGTGCAAGAAGGCCAGCGCTTATGTACAAATATTTGTTTTTGCTTTCGTCTATGTAGCGCCACATTACTATTACAATAGCAAGTGTCAAACTTCCAATTAGAATGTCATTACGAGCAAATCTACTGAAGTACAATAGAGTTGGAGAAAAAGTTAAC
>CAZSCD010000017.1:0-6284 GCA_964605345.1 uncultured Dehalococcoidia bacterium | reverse complement strand
GTATTCAACAATATCAAATTCGCAAGATAGCATACGAATTTGATATACCTGCCTCCCTCCTGCGTACAATGATATCTTTGGTTAGCAACCTGTATAAAGTTTTTGAGGCTAATGATTGTTCTCTCGTAGAAATTAACCCTCTCGTAATTACTAAAGATCAAAGAATATTAGCTGCAGATGCCAAACTTACTTTAGATGATGACGCACTATTCAAACACTCTGGCATACAAGAACTACAAGACACTAAACAAGCCGACCCTTTAGAAATTGAAGCTCAAAATCATGGAATCAGCTACGTTAAATTGGATGGAAGCGTTGGTTGTATTGTTAACGGTGCTGGGCTAGCTATGGCAACTATGGATGTAATCAAGTCCACTTCTGCATCACCCGCAAATTTCCTAGACGTAGGTGGGAGCGCAGATGATGAACGAGTAGCCAATGCCCTGAACATCGTTTTTTCCGACAAAGACGTAGATAGAATATTAATAAATATATTTGGAGGAATCCTACGATGTGACACAGTCGCACGTGGAATATTATTAGCTACCAATAAATCTACGAAACTAATACCTCCAATGGTGATACGCATGCAGGGAACAAATGCTGAAGAGGGACGCTCCCTCCTATCTGATTCAGGCCTTAATGTAACACTAGTAAATGACCTGAATGAAGCCGCCAATGCGATAGCTTCCCTTGCTTGATAATTACTTAATCTGTTGAGGCAACTGACATGAGTATTCTTATAGATAAAACAACTCGCCTGCTCGTACAAGGCATAACCGGTAAAGAAGGTAGTTTTCACGCCAAACGGTGTAGGGAATATGGAACAAACCTTGTCGCTGGGGTTACTCCAGGCAAAGGGGGTATGATATTTGATGATACCATCCCCATATATAACACTGTAGAACAGGCCGTACTCGATACAAAAGCCAATGCTTCACTTATATTTGTTCCTCCACCATTTGCAGCAGACGCTATTATGGAATCCTCAGAAGCGGGTATATCGGTTATAGCGAGTATAACCGAAGGCATACCAGTACTTGACACAGCACGCGTAGTAAATGTCCTTAAACATAGCAATGTGTCACTGATTGGACCAAACTGTCCTGGGATAATTTCTCCTGGTGACAGATGCAAAATGGGTATTATGCCAGGACATATTCATACACCCGGGAACATAGGTGTGGTATCACGAAGTGGAACACTTACATATGAAGCGGTGGGGCAATTATCTAAATTAGGAATAGGTCAATCTACTTGTGTGGGAATTGGCGGGGATCCTATAAACGGAACGTCCTTTACAGAAATACTTCAGCTCTTCCAAGAAGATACAGATACAGCAGGAGTCGTCATGATTGGAGAGATAGGAGGCGTTGCAGAACAAGAAGCAGCGGAATACATAAAAAGTGAGTTCACTAAGCCCATAGCATCCTTAATAGTTGGTAAAAGTGCCCCTTCTGGCAAGCGCATGGGACACGCTGGAGCAATAATAACCGGTAATGCAGCGAAAGCAGAAGAAAAAACGAAGGCTTTAGCTAACGCTGGCTCGATCATTATCTCATCACCTGGTGTTATTGGCGAAACTGTCAAACAAATGATGAACACAGCTACCACCGGTAAGTAAATTCGCCAGAATTGGCCTTCATAGACAGACCAATTCTGGCTTTTCTAGCCATGTATTTTGTCCTTTTCATAGTTCATTCAATCCAAAAGTAGAACAAATGTGTTTACTTTTATGTGTGAATGAAGTAAACTAAATGTGAAATGGAGACCTTTTAAAAAGATGTACTGCACACAAAGCATCTTCGATAGCAATCTTTGTAGTATCTCAGCCCCTTCAAAAGCTTGCTTGTCGGTAGAAATGTCCTCGTGCTATGATGCACCAAACGTGCAACATAGACATCCATTTCTTCAACCATTAAAACTGGAAGGAAGGATATGATAAAGGAAAAAGTTAAAGCCCTAGAACTCGCGATCGGCCAAATAGACAGGCATTTTGGAAACGGTGCAGTTATGCGCCTTGGCCAATCTAGCTATAACGAAAATATCAAGGCAATCCCAACCGGCTCAATCGCTTTGGATATTGCATTGGGTATAGGTGGAATTCCTCATGGGCGCATCACCGAAATATTTGGAAGCGAGGCTTCCGGTAAGTCCACATTGGCGTACCACATCATGGCAGAAGCACAACGCGCTGGAGGAACTGCAGCTTACATAGACGCAGAACATGCTCTAGACCCAAGTTATGCTGCCAAGTGTGGAGTCAACAGAGAAGAGCTTCTTATATCTCAGCCAGACACAGCAGAACAAGGATTAGAAATTTGTGAATATTTAGTCAGAAGTGGAGCTGTTGATGTTGTGGTTATTGATAGTGTAGCCGCATTAGTGCCCAAAGCAGAACTAGAGGGAGATATGGGAGACTCGCATGTTGGATTACAAGCTCGCCTTATGTCTCAGGCACTACGCAAGCTAACATCTGCCATCAGTAGATCTAATACTGCAGCCATTTTTATCAACCAATTAAGAGAAAAGGTAGGGGTGTTCTTTGGCAATCCAGAGGTAACACCTGGGGGACGTGCGTTGAAATTCTATAGTTCTGTCCGTATAGATATACGTCGACTAGAAAGTATCAAACAAGGATCCGAACTACTGGGAAGCCGTGTGCGGGCAAGAGTAGTAAAAAATAAAGTTGCTGCTCCTTTCAGGACCGCAGAATTTGACATTATGTTCAACGAAGGCATCAGCAGAGAAGGCAATCTGGTTGATCTTGGAACAGACGATGGTGTGATAACTAAATCAGGTGCTTTTTATTCTTTTGGAGATGTAAAATTAGGGCACGGTAGAGAAAATGCCAAATCTTTCTTAAAAGAAAACCTGGAAATATCCCATAAAATCGAAAGTGTGATCAGGGAAAATTCAGTCCAATTAGAGAACAAAGAACAAGAAGCCAGTGTGCCTACGCCTACTGTGTCTATATCTAACGACCTTCCCAAATAATTTACAGTTCCCTCATTTGCTAGTTATCCTCTTTTTAGATTGGTGAAATTTTGTCTTGATGTGTAGAGTGTGAAAAAGGATTCGTCTCAAACGACGATGAGTGACAGTAGAGATTTACAATCTGCTACTGTTGTTGCCCAAAATCTGCTTTCATTTAGGCCCAGAAGTGAAACTGAACTTCGCAGGCGCCTTAACAACCGGTTTACCACAGATATTGTGAATCAAGTTATTGCAAACCTAATAAGACAAAATATGGTTAACGATTACAAATTTGCGGAGTTGTGGCGGAATAATCGACTATCTTTTGCTCCAAGAAGTGCAACAAGAATTAAACAAGAACTCGTACAGAAAGGTGTTGCAAACGAAATAGCAACATCTGTAATTAAAGACGTTGATGATTCACAAACTGCCTACTGTGTAGCACTAAAATTGGCTCAAAAATCACATCTTAGTAGTCCTAACATCTTGCACCGTAAGATTCAATCATATCTAAAACGTCGTGGATATACCAATCAGGTAATTCATAGTTCTATTGTTAGGCTTCACGATGAACATTGCTATGCTATTGAAATCTTTGATGACCCAGAAACAGCTTAAATAAAACGTAGAAATTTGTCCAGAATGCCCTACAAACTAATCCCCGTTAAAGTAGATACTATACATACAATGAAACTTTTTCTCAAAGACCCAAACTATAGGACACAGTCATGAATGAAAGTGAATTATCTGTTCTTATTGTCAGTGTGATTTTCCTAATTTTTTCGGCATTCTTCTCAAGCTCTGAAGCAGCATTTCTTTCATTGCAAAAGACTAGGTTAACACACTTAGTTAGCACGGGAGTGCCCGGGGCGCGCAGAGTTGCAGACATGGTTCAAGAACCTGGGCGACTGCTGGCGACCATTCTCCTTGGAAATAATCTCGTAAACGTTGCTTTTGCGGCATTAGTCACTGTTGTTATCGTATCACTATTGGGCGAAGGACGCGGAGTAATTGTCGCTACCGTCGTCGCTACTGTAATCTTATTGATAATAGGAGAAATTATTCCAAAAACGATTGCTGTCAGACACGCAGAACGAATAGCCTTATGGTACGCCAAGCCTCTTAAAACAATAGAGTTCTTATTATTCCCACTAGTTATAGCTCTCCAATGGGTAACAAATCGCGTGAACTCCCGTTTTGGCAATAGCGAAACTCAGAGTTCGATCACCGAAGATGAACTTAGAACCCTCATTGATATCGGAGAAGCCGAAGGCACATTTGCTCCCAGCGAAGCTGAAATGCTAGAAAAGGTTTTTCGTTTTGGAGACAGACATGTTCGAGAAGTGATGACTCCGCGAACCGAATTTGTAGCTATAGAACGTGGAAGTACTTTAAATGAATTTCTTGGAATATACTCCATCCATCCACATACTCGTTTTCCAGTTTATAAAGAAACTCCTGACAATATTATTGGCATAATATCAGCCAAAGATATTCTGAAGGCCCTCACCTCAAAGAACATCAGTGACGATTTCGTCTTAACCGATCTGATAAGAGATGCTTATTTCATTCCTGAAACAAAACTGATAGCCGAACTTTTTGATGAGCTGCGTCGGTCCGGCAACCAGATGAGCATCGTCGTTGATGAATTTGGAGGCTTAGCTGGGCTAGTTACTCTCAAAAGCTTATCAGAAGTAGTAGTAGGTTCTGTTGGAGAAGAAGGAACTGGTGCCGAAGAAGAATATGAGGCAATTGGTAAAAACGCCTTCCAAATTGATGGAGGGATGAGTATTGAAGAAGCAAATGAAGAACTCAATATTAATCTGCCTGATGGAGATTTCGAAACAATTGCAGGGTTCGTGTTAGATGTTTTGGGACACATTCCTGTAGAAGGAGAACAATTTGACTACGAGAAACTTAGATTCGTGGTAAGTAAAATTGATAGTCGCAAAATAGAAAACATTACTGTGACAAAAATGAATTCACAACAATTTTGAAAATTGAAGTTCAACGAATTATCATAAAACAATTAACATTTGTTGGGGACTTTCCCCATCTCCAGGAATCATGGATTTAATTGACACCGACAAAAACAAGATAATTTCTGTATTTGAGCACCGTGTTAAAAAATCTCTGGTGACCAACAGACTGTCACATGGAAGCATTCTGGTTGTAGCGGTTTCTGGAGGACCTGACTCGTTAGCTCTTCTTTATGCGCTCAATCGCATAAAGAAGGAATTGGGCCTGAATCTATATGGAGCACATTTGAACCACCAACTGAGGGGCGTTCATTCCACAGAAGACGCTGAATTCACTTCAGATTGTTTCAAGAAATTGGGGATCCCTTTCTCCACTGAAAAAGTCGATACTCTTAAATTCCAAGATAAACATAAACTGTCAATCGAACAAGCTGCCCGAGAATTACGCTACAATTTTCTGTCAAAAGTAGCCAAGGAACAGAACGCAACTGCAATAACTTTAGGCCACACTTCAGACGATCAAGCAGAAACTGTGTTGATGCATATTATAAGAGGCAGCGGATTGAACGGGCTCAAAGGCATGGAAGAAGCATCATCACGGGTGATCAATAGCAACAAAGTTACTCTATCTCGACCACTGTTATCTGTATCCAGGGCAGAAACAGTAAATTATTGCTGTTTGCTAAAACTCATCCCACGTCTTGACGCATCAAACCTGTCTCCTAAACTCAAACGAAATCAAATTAGAATGCAACTCTTACCTCTTTTGAATGAATACAATCCAGCAGTCAAGGAGGCCTTAATTCGTCTGTCACATTCAGCCAAAACTGATTTAGAGTATATACGAAACGTTGTAGACGATATTTGGCCTGATATCGCCAATCATTACCAAAATCATACTGAAATAAGCAAATCGCAGTTTTCTAAACTGGCACCGGCAATCCAATACCACGTCTTGCGTAAGGCTATCACAACCGTGAAGGGCAATTTAGAAGATGTCAGGCAAGAACACATATACGAAATGGCACACTTAATGAAAGGTCAAGCAGGAAAACATTCTATCCTTCCAGGGCGGCTTCGGTTTTCAATAGGTTATGATTCTGGAATTCTTACATCATTTAAATCCGATCCATGTCCTATTCCCGCAATTACTCGAATTCACGACTTAAAAGTTCCGGCTGACAATTTGATTCCAGGATGGAGTATCACAACCATCTTAAACACTCAAGTTGATCAACCCATTGACATGCACTCTCAAAGAGAAGCAATGTTGGTATATCCTGTAACACATAAAGCTACCCTTGACTATGACAAACTAGGTGGCAATCT
>CAZSCD010000016.1:0-3682 GCA_964605345.1 uncultured Dehalococcoidia bacterium | reverse complement strand
CCAGATCCTTTGGTTATTTCATATCCCATACGAGGAAGGATACTTTCTAGAGCCGCTAAAAGTGTGTAAATGTATTCTGGCTTGCTTGATTCTCCCATCAAACCAATGCGCCATACTTTGTTGGCAAATTGTCCCAGCCCTCTTCCAATCTCAATTCCATATTCTTCAAGTAATGCTTGTCTTACTTGTCCATCATCAATTCCGTCAGGAATCCAAACTGGTGTAATTTGAGGAAGTCTGAATTTTTCAGGCGCAACTAAATCTAGCCCTAATGCCTCAAGGCCTGCAGCTAAGGCTGATGCATTTCTGCTATGACGGTGAAATCTTGTTTCGAGACCTTCCTCCAAAACAATACGTAATCCTTCTCTTAGTCCAAGAATCATACTAACTGGAGCGGTGTGGTGGTATACGTGGTCGAATCCCCAGTAGTTAGCAATTAGTGCTAAATCTAAGTACCATGATACAGGTTTATGTGTCCTGTTTTTGATTATTTCATGTGCTTGAGAGCTTAGTGCTGCTGGTGATAATCCCGGCGGGCAACCAAGGCACTTTTGTGTAGCCGAATAACAATAATCAATATTCCATTCGTCAACTGCGACTCTCTGTCCTCCTAGAGATGTAACTGCATCTACCATGAATAAGGCTTCGTTATCTTTGGTTAGCTTACTTAAGTCATCCAATGGTTGTAATATTCCTGTTGAAGTTTCAGCGTGAATGGCAGTCACCAGTTTTACGTTGTTGTGATTCGCCAATTCCTGTTCAAGGAGCTCAGGTGGAAAAGGTTTCCCCCATTCCGATTTGAGAGCTATTACGTTCGCCCCTATCCTAGTTGCCATGTCGATCATTCTCTCTGAGAAAAAACCGTTGGCGCATATGATCACGGTATCATCAGGTTCCAACAAGCTACTAAGACCCGCTTCCATTCCTGACGAACCCGTTCCAGACAACGCTAAAGTTAGGTTTTTGGTCAAAAAAACATTTTTTAATAGAGCAGACACTTCATCTAATATAAGCATGAAATCTTTATCAAGATATCCTATCATGTGTGACATCATAGCCTGCAGTACTCTTGGATGTGCATCACTGGGGCCCGGTCCCATGAGAATACGAGGAGGTACATTTGGCACATTGGATAAAGGTGTGTTACCGGTAGTCATTAACTTCCATCCTTCCGTTATATTATTTGGACAATCCTAAACGTAACCAGCCGATTATGGGCTCACGTTATCAGGTAATGAAATTAAAGTCTATGGTATCTATCTTCAATGCGTTCAATGTCATCTTCTCCTAGATAATCCCCAGATTGCACCTCAATTATCTCTAAAGGCGTATCGCTTTGGTTTTCTAGTCTATGTGACATATTTACAGGTACGTACGTAGATTGATTTTCATTAAGTATAAATTCTTCCTCGCCTTTTGTAACTTTAGCTGTTCCCTTAACAACTACCCAATGTTCGGCTCGATGTTGGTGTTTTTGTAAAGACAGCGATTCTCCTGGATTTACAGTTAGACGTTTTACTTGAAATGTTGGGCCCGTATCTACGGTTTCATAACTGCCCCATGGTCTATGAACTTTGCGATGGTTCTCCAGTTCAGACTGATGAGATGGTTTCAGTTGTTCAACTAGAGTTTTTATGTCTTGTACGTAGTCCTTGTGAACTACTAGTACCGCGTCCGATGTTTCTATAACTATTAGGTCGCTAAGGCCAACGGCAGCTAAAAGGCGACTTTGTCCAATCATCAAAGAATTATTCACAGAATGTGTGTATATATCCCCTGCAATAACATTTCCACAATCATCTTGGTTACTCACATCCCATATTGCTGTCCATGATCCTATATCGGACCACTCTGCATTCATTTCTAATAATGCGCACTGTACTGAAGATGTTGATGTTTGGCCAACAATTTTTTCCATGATAGCGTAGTCGATTGAATCATTTGGACATGAATTAAATATTTCTGAGTCAGGCCGGAAAAAATAGCCGTCGCGAGTGCCTTTATTGTAGGCATCTTGGCAATATTCTACTATTCTTGGATGATGGATCTCCATTTGTTCTAACCAGACTTTTACTGACATCATAAAAATTCCACTGTTCCACAAATACTCCCCAGAGCTGACCATTTTATCTGCGGTAGGTTTATCAGGTTTCTCTACGAATACATCTGCTATGAAACATGAAGTGTCTAGATTGGTTGATTGATTTAATGGAGCGCCCTTTTTAATGTATCCGTATCCAGTTTTGGCAGATGCAGGAGTAATGCCGAATGTGACAATTTTGCCACTTTTAGCAAGAATAGAACCTTGGTTTATAGCAGTTTGGAATGTTGGCACGTCGTTGATTATGTGGTCTGCCGGCATTACTAACATTAAATCATCATCTATGTCTCCGTTGTTCGCAGCTTGATATTTTCGATTGATTTCTAAGGCTGCCAAAGTTGATGCTGGTGCCGTGTTACGTCCTACGGGTTCCAGTATAATCGTAGATGCTAATTTGTTGATTTGTGACAGGTGTTCTGTTACCAAAAATCTATGTTCTTCGTTGCAAACTATTATTGGGTTAGATGCATTTTCAATTCCAATCAATCTGGATACAGCTTCTTGAAACATAGATTGATTACTCGTAAGGGATAGAAATGGCTTAGGGTAGTATTCTCTTGATAGAGGCCACAATCTGGTACCTGCCCCACCGGTAAGTATCACAGGATGAAGTGTCATCTATTCCTCCTCCAATGTGTTTGGAGATAGTCGCTAAGAATGGTTGATGTAATTGCGGATGACCTGCTTGTAGGCAAACATCATTCACAAAACACAAGTGATATAGATTGTGAATAGGTTTCTATAAAAAATTGGATGTATCTAGATACTAGATTTTCCGTTTTTTTGATGGCGTGAAAATAGAACCTTTAGGTACAACAGGTAGTGCAGCATTGCGATTAGATCTGGATGAAAAGATACTTTTTGTTAGAGTTCCCAGTAGGATCATGCTTCCTATACCTAATGGCAGTCCCTTTATAAAGTCTCTTCGAGAGTAGTTCAGATTATTAAACAATTTATTTTTCATATCTACCTGCTTTTCAGAATACCAACTCATATGCCGTTTCTTCATTTAATTCTACTAATGTTGAAGCTTTCATTATACTCAAGATTTTGTAAACACAACAAGGGCTTCACAGTCAATTCTATCTTGGTGTGGAATTGTTTTTACAGATGGTATTTCTTGAAAAAATTAGTTTTTAAGTGGATTATTATCATAGATATTCCACATATGCCAACGTATAAACGGTTCTAGATACGTAATTTATATGGGATCGTATTTTAGAGGGAATAGTCATTGTATCCATGGCAGACTATTTATACCGTAATAGCAAGTATATCCTATGATTATGCCTTTTAAAGTTTTCCCAACCCACAACGTGGCCAGGAATTTTTTGAATGGAAATTTGACCCCACCAGCAGTAATGCCCACTACGTCGAAAATTGGATTTGGGACTATGGATAAGAAAAACAGAACGGTGGTGCCATGTTTACCCATTAACTTTTTTAATGCAGGATAAAAGCCACGTTTTTGAATCAGAGAACTGCCACCGTATCCAATTGTATATCCAGATATTTCTCCTATTGTTTCTCCTATACCGGCCAAAACGCCCAACAGCAACGGATTTAGAGTTAAACTGAATC
>CAZSCD010000015.1:0-3020 GCA_964605345.1 uncultured Dehalococcoidia bacterium | reverse complement strand
AGATTTAACATGTTTAACGGTCTTCCAGGCAAATCGCAATTCTATTAACTGTTCTGACGTTGGCCGGCATTTAGTCACAACTTCCCAAGCTGTCTGATCTTCTGTTACAGAATCTACTGTTTGAAACAAGGCACCTCCAGTAACTGAACGTATGTCCATATCTTCGAATGGTCCTTCCGATGGAGTACACTCGAGTACCCTGGTTCGTTTTCGTTTTCGCAATATATCTAGTGCACCTGGTTCATACGATGGAGCTATCACTACTTCGTAAAAAACTCCTTCCATCGCTTCTGCGGCATCAACAGTAACTCGTCTGTTAAATCCAACTATACCTCCATAAGCTGACACTTCGTCTCCTTCGAATGCTCTTTTGTAAGCTACAGCTTGGTTTGGGTGACTTGATAATCCACATGGATTGGTGTGTTTAACAATGGCAACGACCTGTTCTGAAAAATCAGAAACTGTTTTCCATGCTGCATCAGCATCCAGAACATTATTGAAGGACATTTCAAGGCCATGGACTTGCCTGGCATTGACAATGCCTCCTTGAGACAGCGGGTTCGTATAAAGAGCGGCTTTTTGGTGAGGGTTCTCTCCGTAACGTAAATCTCGGGTTTTTTCATATCCAATTGTGGCTTCTTGTCCAGAAAAAACATCGTTTTGTCTCAAATAATTCGCTATGGCATAGTCGTATAAAGATACGTGTTGAAAAGCTTTACGAGCTAGTTCTCTACGCTCTTCAAAGGTGATGCATTTCATGCCATCTGGTTGGTCCGTTTTCATAAGACGCAGCGCAATCCATTCATAATCATCTGGGTCTGATAAAACAACCACATTGGGGAAATTCTTGGCAGCTGCACGAATCAAAGAAGGTCCACCAATGTCTATATTTTCTAAAGCCTCTCCTAGGTCAACATTTGATTTGTTTATCGTTTCAACAAATGGATATAAATTTACCGCCACTAAATCTATTGGATCTATGGACTGTGCAGTTAGTTGTTCCTGGTGTTCCAATAAATCACGCCTAGCTAATATTCCTGCATAGATACTATAACTTAAAGTTTTAACGCGCCCATCCAAAATCTCGGGGACTCCTGTGAGTTCTGAAACTTGTTGTACCGGCAATCCAAATTCCGAGATCACATTATATGTGCCTCCAGTACTAACAATTTTAAATCCACTGTCATGAAGAATTTGGGCAAATTCTTCTATCCCTGATTTATCATACACACTCAAAAGAGCATTCATGGGATATCCTTGTCATCAAAAATCACTCTGTTTTCTCCAAAGGCTCTTATGATTTCGCCAACTCTTTTGGCTTCAGGAACTAGAGACATGACCTCCGAAACATGTATTTTGTCACATACAAGAACCATTCCAAGTCCCATGTTGAAAACCTTATACATTTCGCCCATGCTAATGTTCCCTTTATTCTGTAGAATCTTGAATATGGATGGCACATGCCATGTAGAACTATCAAACTTAGCAGCTAGGCCTTTTGGAATTACGCGTGGCACATTTTCCATTAATCCGCCACCTGTAATATGAGCCATGGCTTTCAAAAGCCCAAACACTGGATTAAGGATCTGATAATAACACCTATGTTCCATTAATAAAGCATCCCCCAAGGTGCTTTGTAATTCAGCGTGGAACTCGTTAAGAGGCGACATGTCACTATCCAAACTCAAACTATGACGAACCAAGGAATAGCCATTGGTATGTAATCCATTAGATGGAATTCCTAACAAGACATCATTTTCGCTCACACGAGAAGAATCAATCATCTTCTCCTTTTCCACAGCCCCCACTATAAATCCAACTATGTCAAACTCACCACCAGCATATAGTCCAGGCATTTGTGCAGTTTCTCCTCCTATCAACGCACATCCGATTTCTGCACATGCAGAAGCCATTCCTTCTATTAATTTCTCGACGACTTCTGTGTCTAGTTTTCCTATCCCAATATAATCTAGGAAAAAGAGCGGCTGTGCTCCGCTAACAATGACATCGTTAACGCAAGCGTTGACTAAGTCTCGACCTATGGTGTCGTACTTATTCATCACAATGGCAAGTTTTAATTTGGTTCCCACACCATCAGTACTAGAAACTAAAATCGGTTCCTTGTATCCAGAAAGTTGATACATTGCGCCAAAAGAACCTATACTGCTAAGAACCTGAGAGCTATGAGTACTAGTTACGATCTTCCCAATATTTTTTTGGACACTGCGGATGTTTTCTAGATCCACCCCTGACGATTTATATGTAAATTCTTTCATGGCCTAATATAACCGCACCAGCTTCACTATACGTCAATGACCGCATGTGAATGTTAATAATCGAAAACTCTCTTACCCACTCAAAAGGATTCAGGCTGAATTGCCACATGGCGTTGTTCCTCCTAGGTTTCCAAAACCAACTTATCCATTTCTAACTGTACTGGCACAGGATAATCACCCGTAAAGCAAGCCATACAAACCTCATCTCTAGACACATCTACAGCTTTAATAAGTCCGCTGTGACTCAGATATCCTATAGAATCTGCACCAATGTGATCACATATTTCTTCAACAGTCATTTTTGCCGCTATCAGTTCTTTACGTGTCGCAAAATCCACACCAAAATGACACGCCCATTTTATAGGAGGAGCACAAACACGTATATGTATCTCTGTGGCTTTGCCTTTTCTGAGCAAGTTAACCACATGAGGCGTGGTAGTGCCTCTAACAATACTATCTTCTACTACTACCACACGTTTGCCTCTGATTAAATCGGGCAATGGATTTAATTTAGTTCGAACACCAAGATCTCTTAAGCGTTGGTCTGGAAGAATAAACGTTCGTCCCACGTATCTGTTTTTTACAAGTCCTTCTCCAAATGGAATACCTGATTCCTGAGAGTATCCTACAGCCGCAGCAGTGGCCGAATCTGGGACTCCGATCACCATGTCGGCATCAACAGGATATTCTTTTGCAAGCTGGGCTCCCATAGCCATTCGCACGCCATAAACCAACTTGCCATCT
>CAZSCD010000014.1:0-8574 GCA_964605345.1 uncultured Dehalococcoidia bacterium | reverse complement strand
GGAATTATAAATTGTCGTCTAACTTCATCCACAATTCCATGTCCGAAAGCTAAATTAGCAGACGGGTTTTGTCTTGCATATAACCATCTCATAGCATCAACACCCATTTTGTCTGCCGCATCTTCAAACCAAATCGCATTTACTTTACTTTTATGCATCTCCTGCCCACTACTATCTCGCATAAGAGCATAGCTAAAAATAGTTTCGCAAGGTTCAGACCTTTCCAACGCTGTGCACATTGTAAGCAAGGAATAAAACCAGTTCCTGAATTGACCAGGGAAACTTTCTGAAATCCACTGTGCTGGAAACCATTTCTTCCAATAATCTGGGTTTTTTAGATAACCAAGAGTAGAGAATGGCACAATTCCAGCATCTAACCATGGGTTTCCTACGTCTGGAATTCTGGAAACTGTGCTATTACAAGATGAACACAATATTTTGATTGTGTCTATCCAGGGACGATGAGGTGACCGGTTTTCGATTTCATGCAATCCTTCTACTGCTCTTTCATTCAATTCATCTTTACTACCAATCACGTCAAAATTACCACATGTACACTTATATATGGGTAACGCCAATCCCCAATACCTCTTTTTAGAAATCATCCAGTCATCCATATTGTGTAACCAATCAAGTTCACGTTGAAGGCCAAATTCCGGAATCCAACGAATTTTCTTGACAACGTCAGCAATTTGGTCTCTAAGTTCTTCCATGGATATGAACCATTCGTCTACTAAACGAAATACTAATTCCGTATCACAACGCCAACATACTGGATATCTATGTGAATAACTCTCAAGATTGTAAAGTATTCCTTTTTCACGCAAATTACCGTATATATGTTTGTTGACATCAAACACTCTCATGCCAGTAAACCAATCAAATCCTTCTACGAAATACCCGAGTTCATCAAGGGGTGCAATAACAGGTAAATCTAATTCCTTACTCAAAGCGAAATCTTCCTTACCGGCCCCTGGAGCAATGTGGACTATCCCAGTACCTTCACTTTCACTTACATCTTTCCACTCAATCACTGTATGACTCAATTCATTCTGAATCGACAATTCGTCAAAAGGTCCTGCATATTGAAGACCAACTAAATCTTTACCTTTCATTTCTTCAACAATCTCGTATTCCCCAACAAGTTCCGACACTCTAGACTTCAACAGATACAACATATCGTCACTCTGTTTAACTTTGACATATTCGAGATCTGGATGAACAGCTGCAGCTATATTAGATGTTAATGTCCATGGTGTAGTCGTCCAAACTAATAACGATTCTTTAAAAGTTGATTGATTAACTTGTTTATCTGAAGACTTTAATTGACTACCATCAATTAATGGGAATTTGACATAAAGCCCTGGATGCACAATTTGTTTGTAACCTTCAGTTACAATCTCGTGTTCAGATAATCCTGTCCCACACCTAGGACACCACGGCATAACGTCTGTACCTTCATATAACCATCCTCGACTGTGGCATATCTTCAAAAAATGCCATATTGTGTAATTATTTTCATCATCCATAGTATGATATGAATTATCCCAATCCATCCAATAACCCAACCGGATAGACTGGTTGCTTATTACATCGGCAAATTTCCTTACTCTCTCTTTGCACAATTCAACAAATTTATCGACTCCAAAAGATTCGATATCTCTCTTGGATTTAAATCCTAATTCTTTTTCAACTTCAACTTCTATCCATAATCCCTGTCCATCAAAACCATTCTGGTATCTCTGTTGAAAACCCTGCATAGTTTTATAACGTAAAAATAAATCTTTATACGTTCTTCCCCAAGCGTGATGCACACCCATAGGATTATTGGCTGTTATTGGGCCATCTATAAAAGAACTTCTTTTTTTCGAATTTTGATTACGAACCAAATATTTTTCTACTATTTTGTTGTCACTCCACCAGGTCAAAATATCTCGTTCCATAGCGGGGAAATCAATTTTTGATTCAACAGACTTGAACATTTAGACTTTACCTTTCCGTATTTTAGATTGCTGACAATTTTAAACTTTAATTAAACGAAGATTCTAGATTAAATCCTAAACCTATTCAGGTAACTAAACAAGCTATGTATCGTTCTAATAAATCTTTATTGGTGGACATTACAATAAACCATTAGCTATAATTAATCAGCCGGTGGTACTTATCGACACCTAAAGCCGAGGTGGTGGAATTGGTAGACACGCAGCGTTGAGGGCGCTGTGGCCATAGCGGCTGTAGGAGTTCGAGTCTCCTCCTCGGCACCAGCGCAAACATCTACATGGCGACGTAGCCAAGTGGTCTAAGGCGGGGGTCTGCAAAACCTCTATTCGGCGGTTCGAATCCGCCCGTCGCCTCCACAAATAAACTATAGATACGCCCTTATAGTTCTGGAAAACATCGATAACTAAAAACGGGTTTATCTCAACTAAATTGCTAAAGTAAGGAGATCAATAATGACCTCAAAATACTTCCTGATAGGCATTAGTGTTGTTGCTATACTTACAGGAATCTTAGTATCAGCCTGTAGCAGTGACGTTGAAAAATCTACTCAAACTGAAGAACTTACTAAGGCAACATCTTCCACAACTAAAAGCAGGCCCAAACCCATGTCACGAGCAGAACAAAATAAACAGAGAGCTGCTACTCAAGAAGAAGCTGCTGCCAATATCAGCTCCGCATTCCTAACCAACAAAAACTCAGAAGAACCAAGTCATAAATCCGATTCTTCTCTTGTACTCATTAGTTCTGTCTTACCAGAAGGAGAACATATCCCTAACAAATATACCTGCAACAGTACAGATAAAGGTGACAACGAAGATGTTTCACCTCCTTTGCAGTGGAGTGATGCGCCTTCAGACACAAAGAGTTTTGCTCTCATATTTGAAGATCCTGACGCGATAGGAGGAACTTTTATTCATTGGGTAGTATACAACATACCATCAGATGTAACCGAATTTGAAGAAGCTATACCCACGACTGGAATACTCGCCAATGGTATCAAACAAGGCATCAATGATTTTGGCAATCTGGGATATAGCGGCCCATGTCCTCCACCTGCAGGCAGAATTCATACTTGGGTATTTACACTATATGCAATTGACATTGAAGTTACTCTGGATCCTGGAGCTACCAAAACAGAATTAATGAACCTCATCTCTAGCCACATACTGGCTGAAAAAACGTTAGAAAGACAATATCGAAAAATAACCTGGGCTCCAGGTTAAACAGAATACACCCATAATCAACTCATCTTTCCCACATCATATCCTCCAAGCACCTATGAGAATTTGTCTGAGATTAATGTGTAAAGAACCGTGAGTTGGTATGTATCTCCTAAAAAAGATCCACATGTTAAGTAAAAAAGACTCCAGATAACAATCCCATCAACCCTAAAACACAAATGAAAGAAACTTCTGACACCAAAGCGTTGTTGCCTTGGTAATACGTTGTTAGATAAATTAGGCGAATTAGTTCTAGCCCAGATACCAGATTGGATAAGGAGTCTAATACATACGACAATTACTTAAATCTATTGTTCGTATCACTTGTGTCAACTGTGCCAAAGTGGACTTCCTTTATAACGCGATTATCAATTTATATGATTAGTTTTTTTAAACTAATCATAATATACAAAACATTTCAATCATGAATTATGACACTTTTGGTTTCTTCATAAAAACCACAGAAACTGCACCTAAAAAATTAAAGCCCGCAAATACAATAAAAGGTACGAAATAGCTACCAGTTGTATCAAACATGTAAGCTGCAAACAACGGTGACAGCATCATACCTATATTATTTGGAACCATTGTTAATCCCATAATAGTAGCAAATGATTTACGGCCAAAATATTCCCCTCGTATGGAATTAATAACCGGAGTTCTTCCTCCAAATCCAATTCCAAAGAGAACGGCGAAAAGGTAAGCCATATACATGTTATCTGCAAATGCAATAATCATCACAGAGATTGCTTGAAGAAACATAAACACTCCAAGAACTAATTGTTTCGATAATTTATCTGCAATATATCCAGATAATAACTGTGCTGGTAAAGCTACTGCCGTGTAAGCCAATACTATCAAACTAGCACTGGTGAGTGTTTCTCCCATATCAGTAAGTTTTGGTACTAGATGAAGTGACAAAGCTGCAATTGAAATTGTGGACGACATGTGAACAATTGTAATCATCCAAAAAAACGGAGTCCTCAAAGCCTGACTAGCAGTGAATTCCTGTTCTTTGTTTGACTTTCTAGATGCCAACTTTTCAGTTGTTTTTATGCTACTAGGTCTGAACCTATCTCCATCTGGAACGAGTCCGTAATCTTCTGGATGATCATGAATCATATAATATGCAATTGGCAAAACTGTAACCAACATGAATATACCTATTGCAAATGTGGTAACACGAAATCCTTGAGTTTCCAATCCAACAGCAAGCACAGGCACTAAGAAACCACCAATATTGTTGCCAGACATTGCCATTGCCATTGCTATTGAACGTCTACGTATGAACCAATTATTGATGAGAGATATAATAGGTAACCATCCACCCAATCCTGACCCCAAGCTAATAATTATGAAAACTACATAAAACTGCCACAGATTCTCAACTTGTGAATATAACAGGAAGGCAAGTCCCATAATAGTATGCCCTATAAGAATCATACGACGGTTGCCCAGCCGATCCACAAGATATCCTTCAAAAGGTCCCAGAATTGCACTTTCCAAACGAGCTAAAGCAAATGCACCAGAAAGCTGTGTTCTGCTCCATCCAAAGTGTCTTTCCAACGACATCATAAAAGTTCCCATACCTTGAAAAACAGAAACAGAAGCCAAAGTTAACATGAAAGCGGATACACCGACCAAACGCCAACCATAAAACATTACACGTTTATTACGTAAAGTACTTGAGGTTCTCATGTGTTAAGTGTAGCAGATCGTGAAACATGCAAGCATTAAATGATGAACATGTTCACTTGAAATGAAAAAATTCTACAGAGTTCAATCTATAATTTGATATACACAAACATCAAATGTTTAAATTTTTTTCTAATTTATATAATTTTTGAAAGATTAGAAACAGTATACTGAGGAATTGTTTCAGCACCTATCGAAGGCTTCATGCAATTAGCTTTAATTACACTGCTCCGCACACATACTATAGCTTGGTAAGATGCCAATGTGTCAGTTTCAGGATTCATAAAATCTATCTGAACTACATTAGTTTTATCGTTTGTTTCAGAAATCACCCTACTATTCTTCAAAAACTTAGTCCACTTCCAGCCTTCACGAATTAAAATTTCCCGTTCAGCAACTTGTTCGAATGGTGTTTTTATACCAGCCCATCCACGGTAGTGACTTCCAATAACAGATGGAGATTTATCTCTATTTATCAAAGTCGCCAAAGAGTCAGATTCGATTCGACACCAATAACGTCCTTCAGGCATATCAATAATGTTAGGAGCCAAACGATGTCCACCCGTGTGACTGGTTCGCCAAACCCGCAATGAAGCATCTACTTCACATGCGTAACGATTTTTAAGAATTTCAAATATTGGATATCCAAGAGATCCACAACACACATCACGACTGCCATGAGTACACACAAACAAGTCTCTGATTTGATGTGTATCCTGTAGATATATATCAAATTTGTATAGATTCTCCTTCGAATAAAGTATGGATTGTACTAAGTCTCCAATCTGATCATATGGAGCAACAAATTCCAACTTATTATATTTTGAAAACAAATCATGGGGTCTAGAATAAAACAAAATTCTACGATGATTTTCTTTAGTATATTCTGGGTCTGGCTGAAATGCCTGTAATCTAACATTTATTCCTGTTTCTGTGGCGATTTTAAGAGATTCAGAAACACCTGCAGGGAAATTTTCAGACAAAGCAACTTCAGGCATCCAAGGGGTAGGAACTTCGATAAACAAACAATGGTCCCACGTGGGAGATGAGCCGATCGGATCCTCTCCTACGTCATTTGATAAACTAGAACACAGTCGATCAACAACATCTAAGCGGTTATTACAATTCACAAGAATTTCTTTTTATTTACTCTACAATAAAAACGGACATACGTGCCAATTTTATGAAAGAAAGGAGTTCTACAGACACTAAACCGGAATTAGTCGCCAGACGAGAATTCTTTCAATACATTATCTGTTATTCTAGATACGTTGTTATCATAATTGTTATGAGATAGCGAACCACACCAAGCAATAGAACCCGTTGAAAAGACAGCTCCTCCATTTGTAGTTTCAAAGTACACCAAATCCGCTCTAATCAAAGGATTGGTTTCTCCTCCCTGTTCAAGATCCATCATCTCAACTTCTTCGATAACATGACAGAAACTGTTAGAGAATCCAGAAGCTGTAGCTAATATCAAAGCATGCGGGGGAGTACCTAAATCAAAATCTGCTCGATCAATTTCATGTCCCCCAGCGCCGTCAAGCGTTAATCCAAAGTCTCCAATAACTTCATCGTCTCCTATACCTTCAAATATAAACGCTGCTCTAGGATCAAAACTTCCAGTTGCACGATGGTAAGGTCTACTGTGACCACTACCTTGAGAAGCAAAACCTACACCTACAAGCTTTTGAGGTTCTCTATTTCTAAATTTCCATAAACTTCCACGTTCCCCTGTTGTGCTGTGGTAATATTCTCCTAATTTAGCTTCCCATGTATTACTACCACGATATCTTCGTACCTCAATGACATGAGGTCTTTCTGGATCGTAACTAGTAACCCAATAGAATCCATTACCTCCCATGTACATGTGGTTACCACCCATATTCTGATAATTTTCCAACGCAATCAACATTTGTTCAGACCAATATTCTGGATGAGTTCCTGTGATGATAACGCGATAATTCGACAGTAAATCTAATCCCTCACGATGAAGATCTTCATCATCCGCAACATCATATTCATAGCCTTTTTCATCCAGCCAATCCACTAGATGCAAATCATCTGAGAATGTACCCATTGGGCCGTTCATGCCAACGTTGCGGTCTTTAGGTCTAAAATTCATGATTGGGCGTAATCTAGAAGAGTAACAAACTCCACTACCATCACTGTGATGAGTATATAGGCTCAATAAATTCTGTTCAGCCATATATTTCTCTTCAGGACCTACAGGCCATCCTGAAGGAGAAGCTCCATATTTAGATTCCCAATCTTCTCTCCTCTTTAACTTCTTGCGATTCCTATCACTTGAATTAAGATCAGAAGTTCTAGCATTTGGAAAATTAGTAATGTAGTTGGCATACGCCATATAATTGGCGCCAGACATTAAGAGTAAGATAGGAGCTGTAGGAGCACCTTTCTTAGGCCGAACCCAAAAAGGTACATAATCCTCTCCATCCCCAGATCTTAAACGAGCTGCATATACTCCACTTCTCATGTTCTCAGGTATCGTTAATTCGAAATCCACATTCCATCTTGCATCTTCAAGATCATCATCATGGAAATGTATGGCTCCATATTGATTCGGTGCATTGTTGAAATTGGTTTCGTTTCCTGTCCAATTATGACCAGTCATGGCTCTGGCAGGCATATTAACTGCTATACCATTATGACCATTACCAGATTCATCTGTTACTACTGCCGACGAAAAATCCCTAGCGAAATTCCATGCACCAACTACTCCTTTCCCTAACTCATTTGGTGAAGTTCCATTCCGTAATAACTCAACTTCATCTTCATTTAATGCACGATTAAACAAACATGGATTGTCTATCTTTCCGTTGTAATAGCCACCTATTATTGATTTGCCAGATTCTTCTTTTTCCCAATGACCGGCCATTATCAAAGATAATTCGTTTTCTGGGATTTTAGATACATTCACAGATCGACTAGTTACAATCCTGGATTCATCTCTAGGCCACATTGTGATTGGCTCCTGGTAAAGTCTTACCTCACCTTTTTCAGAATCATATACCACTGATACGAAATACCATGTTTCGGAACGTAACGCTCTGCCACTGTTTACCCATGTATCTTTACTGTTTTCACTTCCTATGCATACTGCCAAACTGCCATTTTCATCTACAAATATTCCGTATCCAGATCTATCAGAAGAAGACCACTTAGTAACCAAACCCTGCAATCCAAACTCTGGTGTAGTTGGGTAAATCCAGGCCTGGAAACTAAAACTATCGGAAAATCTTAGTTGTGGATCGTCTGGTATTTCTATATAAGAACCGTTATATATCTTCTGTTCTCTTCCTGGATATGATTTGCTAACAGATGTCTCAACGAGTTTTTCTTTGAAGCCGGGGCCAGCCGGATTAGTATGACCATGAATTAGACGTACTATATCTGCCTTATATGTATCTTCTGTACAGCTGACCATAAAACGTATCTTTTCACCAACTGCGACACTAAATCTATCTCCTTATCCAACTACTTTCATCGTGACTCCTTGATTAATATCTAGTGAAATAATAACGAACCAGCAATTTTGAGAAATAAGTTAATAGGATCGTACTTGTATGTTAAACCCACAAGTATCAAACTAACATCCTTGTTTCCTTTATGTTATGACGGATTTACCCTTTCGATG
>CAZSCD010000013.1:0-21434 GCA_964605345.1 uncultured Dehalococcoidia bacterium | reverse complement strand
GTTTATGAATTTAAAGGTAGTCCTCTCAGAATGCGTTTTAAAGGCAGGAATGAAAAATGGAAGATTATGTAATTTTAATTCCAGTAGCTTATGTTTTGGGGTCCATACCGTTTGGTGTATATATTGGTAGAATTTTTGGAGGAATTGATGTACGCAAATATGGTAGTGGCAATATTGGAATGACCAACGTTCTACGTGCAGTAGGACTTCCAGCAGCAATCATTGTTCTTCTATTGGATATGAGTAAAGCTATCATAGTAGTAATAATTGCAAGAATTTTATCGGACTCATATACTCTGGAAGCATTATCCGCTGTCGTGGTTTTGATAGGACATAGTTGGTCAGTTTTTTCAGGTTTCAAGGGTGGGAAAGGCACTGCTTCAGGATATGGAGCCTTATTTATATTGTCACCCATAGCTGGGATTGTAGCCTCAATCGTAGGATTTCTTCTGATTGCATTTACTAGGTATGTGTCGTTAGGATCAATTGTAGCTGCAATTTTAGGATGTGGAACGTTAGTAATACTTTCTGTGACAGATAATGTACCTTTGGGGTATATATGGTTTGGTTTGATAGGTGCACCAATAGTTGTGCTTAGGCATAAAGATAATATCTCGAGACTTTTGAATGGTAAGGAACGTAGAATTGGTCAAAAAATCTAGACTAATTCTGTCATTATTAATTTATAAGAGGAATAACTTAAAGATTTGATATGGCTAAAGTTTGTGTAGTAGGTACTACTAGTTGGGGCATCGCCCTTGCGACTATGTTGGCGCATCGCCAACATAGTGTATATCTCTGTGCTCGGACAGAAGAAGAAGCTGTACGTTTAGGGTCTAGCAGGCATTCTAAAATTTTAGATTCAATGACAACATTTCCTCAAAACCTTCGAGTTACGGCATGCAAGAACGAAGCTTTCCATGGAGTTGACCTTGTTATTATTGCGGTCCCATCTAGAAGCTTTAGAGAAAATATTCGAGAGATATGTAGTTACCTTGAAGATTCTGTTATTGTCGTTAGCGCCACCAAAGGATTGGAGTTGAATACTGGAAAGCGTATGAGTCAGATAATGGAAACGGAACTACCTTCATTTTTGAATTCTAACGCATGTGTTATGTCTGGGCCTAATTTGGCGAGTGAAATAATTCAAGACAAACCATCGTCTACTGTAGTTGCCTCTAAAGATATTACTGTTGCTCAGCAAGTGCAAACCATCATTAATTCCACCATGTTTAGGGTGTATATTAATGATGATATTGTTGGAGTAGAATACGGTGGTGCCTTGAAAAATATCATTGCTTTAGGTGCAGGTATTTGTGATGGCTTAAAATATGGAGATAATGCCAAGTCGGCATTTATCACACGTGGATTGGCTGAAATAACTCGATTGGGAATAACAGCAGGAGCTAATCCGATCACCTTTTTAGGATTATCTGGCATTGGTGACCTAATAACTACATGCAGCAGTCGTTTGAGTAGAAATCATTATGTTGGCGAACAGTTGGCTACAGGAAAAAAGTTAGGCGAAATACGTTCTGATATGAAGCATGTAGCTGAAGGTATTGATACGACATATGCGACTGTTCATTTGTCTAAAACTTTAGAAGTAGATATGCCTATTACTCGGAACATATATAGTGTTCTATTTGAAGGTCTCTCAGTCAAAAGTGCGGTAGAGAAGTTATTGAGTCGTGTTGCTGGACAGGAATGACATCATAATCATGTTATGTGTATGAATAGAAGGTAGCGTTATGGATCTAGTTCCTGAAATTCATAGAGAATTGACGTGACAGCAGCTATACCTGCGGTTTCTGCGCGTAATGTACGATTACCCAGACTTGCTGTGGCAATGTTTCTAGTACGCGCATGGTCTATTTCATTTTGAGTGAAACCTCCCTCTGGGCCAACGAACACACTCGTTAGCGTGTTGTGGTAATTTTCAACATTTAGTTCAGTTAGAGCCTTCTTTAAACTGGTTTTATGTTCATATTCTGAGAGTATCAATTTAAATCCTTCCGCATGGTCACAAGCTGACCAAAAGTCAATCGGATTTCTTAGAATAGGCATTACTGATCTTCCACATTGTTCGGTTGCTTCAGAGATTATCTTAAGACATCGATTTTGTCGATTTTTACTCCAATTATTGTTATTTAATGTGGGAATTGATCTACTACACAATGTAGGTACGAAATCAGAGACTCCCAGTTCAGTACCTTTTTGAAGTACAAACTCGAATTTATCTGATTTGAGAATTCCTTGATACAATGTAATTTTCGTTTTTGGATCACCTTTGCCTTTTTCTATTTTAGTTACGATTCCAGTTACTCGTTTTGGGTTAACATTCTCAAGTTTTAGATGATATTCCATCCCGGAATTATCTAGTAAAATGATTTTGTCTCCTGGACGATATCTCAATACCTGACAGAGCTGCCTTGATACCGTTCCTGGTAGTTCAGCAGTTTCGCCATTTATACAATTTTTATGTACGAAGAATCTATGCATGAAGTTAGTGGACACAATCTGATGCTATTAAAGTCACCCAATCACCTTCTATAACATAATGATCTATGTTAACACCTGACGAAATCAGTTTTTCTTCAACGTTGCGTTTGTGCTCTAGAAGAATACCAGAAGCTATCACTTTACCATTTGGTTTCATCGCATTTATCAAGTTCGGTGCTATTTCGATTAGCACGGATGCTGTGATATTAGCGATTACAATATCATAGCTTTTAGGTTGAATTTGGTCATTAGGAAGAGTGCCTATTGCTGTTTTAACTATGTGGGCAACATCATTTTCCTCTACATTTTGAGTCGCAACTTTATATGCTGTGGAATCTATTTCGATACCAAATACATCCTCAGCTCCTAATTTAGCTGCAGCTATAGATAGTATGCCTGAACCACATCCAACATCCAACACCTTCATCTGAGAAGTTGTCAGAATCTCTAGTTGTTGCAGGCACATTTGAGTGGTGGGATGGTGTCCAGTACCAAATGCCATGCCTGGGTCTAAGTTTATAACTATATCTGATTTCTTTGGAGTATGATGTTGCCATGAAGGACAAATCACTATTCTTTTCCCAACGCGTAAAACATGAAAATGCTCTTTCCATGCTGTTTGCCATTCATTTTCATTTACCACACGGCTTTGTAGTTCAGAAACATAACATACATACCTTAATAATTTAACGGCGATGTCTAAACGACTAAGGCGATCTTGAGTTGTGGAATCAATAGGCAGATATGTTTTAAGATTCACAATGTTGGGTTCGTTATACCCTTTTTTGCTGTCTGATTTGGAGACAACTTTTTCTTCCAGAGCTATTCCACCTTGTCCGTAACGGTAGAATATTTGGGATAGCGGCTCCACAAACTCAGAAGGAACTTCAACACTCAACTCGATCCAATTCAAAAGATTGCCAACTTCGAATTGTAATTACTGGCTTTCAATATCCACACGGCAACGAACTTAATCTTGTGACTGATTTCAATAATTGTGCTTCTCATATCTCTTACCGATTGTAAGCACAGGAGTATTCAAAAGTTGCTAAATTGTAATGTCTAGGTTTTGACGTTATGTTATTCAACACCACCTAAAGCGTCCTTAAATTTGTCAAACCAGCCTTTGTCATAAGTGTCTGAGTCAGTATCTGGTATATCCAAGCTGCAAGATAGTTGCTCAAATAAACGACGTTGTTCGTCTGTTATAGATTTTGGTGTATGAACAGCTATGGTGATTATTTGGTCTCCTCTGCGGCTGTTTCTCAGGTGTGCAACTCCTTTACCTTTGAACCGGAAAATTTGTCCAGATTGAGTGCCCGGTGGTACTACAAGGTTCTCGTTACCTTCTATTGTAGGTATGGATACTGTATCTCCTAGTGCTGCTTGTGCAACGTTTATAGATTTTGTGTAAAGTATATCGTGATCAGATCTTCGAAATATAGAATGCTCTTCTATCTTCACAAGTACGTATAGATCACCTGGGCTGCTTCTATTGCTACCATGATTACCTAAGCCTGATAATCTGATGTGTGTACCATTCTCAATGCCACCTGGAATTGGTACTGCTATTTTACGAACTCTACGTTCTTTGCCGGTTGCGTTGCATTTTGAGCAACGCTGAATTATTATTTTGCCTTCTCCTTGGCATGTTCCACATGTTGCTACTTGTACGAATTGACCAAATATGCCTTGTTGGGCTCGGCGTATTTCTCCTGCACCGTTGCAATTTGAGCAAGTCTTTAAAGAACTACCTGGTTCGCTTCGATTCCCATCACAATGCTCGCATATTTCTATACGAGTCACCTCAAATTCTTTTTCTGTGCCAAATATTGCTTCTTCAAATGCAATTGTCAAAGAATGCTTAAGGTCATCTCCTCTTGTTGCTGTATGAGCACGTGAACGTGTCTTGCCGCTACTAAAAAAAGCATCAAATATATCGCCAAACCCTCCAAACCCCTCAAATCCTTCAAACCCTTTCGAACCGTTTCCTGATACAGCAGAGTGTCCATATTGATCGTATCGAGCTCTTTTATCTGGATCAGATATTACTTGATAGGCTTCGTTGATCTCCTTAAATTTACCAGCCGCATCTGTTTTCTTGTTGCGATCTGGGTGATACTTTAGGGCCAACTTTCTAAATGCCTTCTTGATATCTTCATCAGAAGCATTGCGTGAAATACCTAGGACATCATAATAGTCACGTTTATTCGTAGTCATATGTTATGTATGTAGATTTCCAATCGGATTCTTGTTTCGTAGTAAATAACATCCATATTCAATGTATGTAAGTTTGGTGTGTCAATCGAGGCAGCTTATTATATTATCTCCTCAAATTGTACACAAGTATCGAAGTATGAATGTTGTAGAATTCCAAAACCTTACTTTCAACCAAGCCTCGACTTGTCACCTGTTCTTCAGTAGTAGTCGTTTAGTTTTTAGTCTACGATTATTGATGTGTGATTTCTATTTAAGTCCCTTCAACGGCATTTGTCCGTTTCCTTTGCCGTTGCTATTGGAAGACGTAAGGTTTGTAATTTTATCAAGGCTATCATCTTCATAACTGTCAAGGTCACTGACACAGGCTATGGATGATACAGAATCCCCTGATTGAGGTTTAAAGATTGTGACACCCTGCGTTATCCTTCCCATACTTCGAATTTCAACGAGATTAGTTCGTAGGACTTGTGCCTGTTCTGATACTACATAGACTTGGGTGCTATCGTTTACTACTTCTGCTGCAGCTACTGGGCCTGTCTTGCTAGTTATATTGAATGTTTTCACTCCAAATCCGCCTCTGCCTTGACGTCTATATTTGTCAATTGCTGTAACTTTCCCGTAGCCCATTTTACTTATAACCAGTATACGACTTTCCTGGCCTGCTACGTCCATACCAACCACTTTATCACCAGAGCGAAGCTTCA
The DNA here is from genome assembly GCA_964605345.1 of uncultured Dehalococcoidia bacterium. GTDB lineage: Bacteria > Chloroflexota > Dehalococcoidia > Lucifugimonadales > CAZSCD01 > CAZSCD01. The sequence continues at coordinate 16,008 of CAZSCD010000013.1, read as the reverse complement.
TGCCCCTAACTCCTCCAGCTGCCCGTAGTCGGGTTGGAATATCAGTAATTGGGAATCGTATGGACATTCCTTGGTGCGACACTATAATGGCGTCCTGTTCAATAGTAGCTAGCTTAGCTTCTACAAGTTCATCATCAGGCTTCAGATTCATAATTATTAGTCCGGAAGGACGAATCGATGAGATCCTACTAAGGGACATTCGTTTGATGGAACCATTACGTGTCCCCATTATTATAAAGGTATCTTCCTTTGTTAAAGATTCAACACTGATCAGGGCGTTTACGCGCTCGTCATCACTTAGAGGTATTACATTCATGACAGGTACCCCTCGAGTGTTACGAGACATATCTGCTCTAAGCTCATATGCCTTCAGAGACAATACTCTTCCTCTGTTTGTTAGAAATAATAGCCTATCGTGAGTATCGACGACCAAAATATGTTTGACCGGATCATCCTCTTTGGTCTTCATACTCATTACGCCTTTGCCACCGCGATGCTGGTTTTTGTATGTACTAGCCGCTATTCTCTTGATGTATCCGCCTTGACTAAGGGTGACCACAACTCGTTCGTGGGGTTCCAATTCTTCTCTATCAAAGTCGTAGGCTTGGTTACTTATTCCAGTTCGTCTTGGTTGCCCAAACTTCTTTTTCAACTCTCGAGTTTCTTGTTTAATCTCGTCAAATATTTTGGTAGAGTCGGCCAACAATTCCTCTAACCAGTGAATGGTTTCCTGTAGTTCTTGGTATTCTTTTTCAAGACGCTCTCGTTCCAATGCCGCTATACGACGAAGTTGCATATCCAAAATGGCTTGAGCTTGTACTAAGTCTAGTCCGAAACGCGAAACGAGTTCATTTTTCGCTGTTTCAGCGTCCTTTGAGGATCTGATTAGCGCTATAACTTCATCCAGATTGCCTAATGCTATTCTCAATCCAGTCAAGATGTGAGCGCGTTCTCGTGCCTTGGTTAATTGATACTCAGAACGACGAGTCACCACTTGTTTTCGGAAGTCAATGAAGTGTTGAAGCGCTTGGTGAAGAGTAAAAACTCTAGGTGTTCCATCAATCAACGCGAGCATATTTGCAGAAAAAGAGGTCTGCATTGATGTTAGCTTGTATAGGTTATTGAGAATGACTAAACCCTGAGTTCCACGTTGCAGGTCTAGGACTATTCGCATTCCTTCACGATTAGATTCGTCACGGACTTCAGAAATACCGCTAAGACGTCGCTCTTTCATCAGACTGGCGATTCTTTCAACAAGTGTAGCTTTATTCACTTGGTAGGGAAGTTCCGATATGACGATTTGTGTACGGTTTGTACGAGCCGCAGTTTCGATTTCTGCGGTGGCTCGTACTATAATCTGCCCGCGTCCTGTTTCGTATGCATTGGCAATACCCTCGCGTCCCATAATTGTTGCTCCAGTAGGAAAATCAGGTCCCTTGATATGGCGCATCAATTCTTCTGTGGTTGCGTCTGGTTTGTCTATAAGGCGAATTATAGCGTTGCAAACTTCAGAAGGGTTGTGAGGAGGAATGTTAGTAGCCATGCCTACTGCTATTCCTGATCCACCGTTCACTAGTAGATTTGGCAATTTGGCTGGCAATACTGTGGGTTCTCGTAAGGAAGCATCGAAATTATCTGAAAAATCTACAGTGTCTTGGTCTAAATTCGCGAGCATCTCTTCTGCAATGCTATTAAGCCTGGCTTCGGTGTATCTCATTGCGGCTGGAGGATCGTCGTCAATACTACCAAAGTTGCCTTGCCCATCTACGAGAGGCATGCGCATTGAAAAATCTTGAGCCATTCTGACCATAGCAGCGTATACTGCGCTATCACCATGTGGATGATATTTTCCTAATACTTCTCCCACCAAACGGGCGCTTTTCTTGTAGGATGAGTTGGGCCTCATACCCATATCGTGCATGGCGTAGAGGATGCGTCGTTGTACGGGCTTCAATCCATCACGCATATCTGGTAAGGCTCTAGACACAATAACGCTCATTGCGTAATCAAGATAAGAAACTCGCATCTCATCTTGGATTTGTGTTGGTTTCATAAGTCCGAAATCTGTGTTAGTTACCATTGATCACTCCTGCGGCAGGTTTTTTGTGCTAACACCTCGATTGTTGTTCGCCAAGATATAAATATGAGCGAATACACAATTGAGTTAAAGTTGAAAAGGATTGCCTGAGAATTTAACAGCGACATTTTCGTTCAAGTAAAAAATAAAACACTATAGATTGTATTTCAATACTATAAGTCTACCATATCTTGACGTCTAATTACTCGCATATTTGAAGCTGGGTACGAGGATTAGTGAATATTTGGCTAGTTTGAAGTAAAAAACAGAATTAAAAGTCTTGTGATGCGGCTGTGATGAGGGCGTCAAATAGACGGTCAAAGTGAGGTGGTATTTCTCTACGGCGCTCTGGATGAAATTGAACACCAATTACCCAGTGATGATATGGACTTTCGACCGCTTCGATGATGCCATCTTCAAGGGAATATGCTGATGCCAATAGGGTAGGAGATTTCTGACTTTCAGATATCCCCTTACTGTGACGACTGTTAACTCTAACAAACCCTCCAGAACCGACTATGGTTGCTAATTTACTGCCAGGTGAAATGTAAATGTGATGATATGAAGAAATCCCTCCATCTTTTTGCATGGTGGCATTGTGTTTATGAATATTGGTTGAAGGTTTGCCGTCAGTGACCAAATTGAGTGTTAACATGCCTTTACATATACAAAGCATCGGTATATTCAGTTGTAAGCTTGTTGATATTATTTGGTATGTGGCAGAATCATACCCATTACTCGAATCGCATTGTTCTAAATCAGTTTCATCTTCACATGTAATTAGTAACCCATCAATGTTTTCTAAATTGACCTTAGGAGTGATTTGCTGATTTGGAATTAGTATTTCCGTGTATGCGCCTTTTTGTTGTACGAGTTTCACGTATTGTTCTGCGCCATTTTCGGACTCTGAGGTAATACCTATTACTGGAATGTTGTCTGAATTTTGTGTCATGAGATTTAGTACTGAACTTTTATATATATGGTGATGATATGGAATTATACCAATGGTGTCTGTGGATCGCATAGGTGAATATTGAAAAATCTCATTCATTCAAATTAGCCGTTCGGATCGAACATGAACACAAGGCATTAATTTGATTTTGGACTAATCCCATGCCGTGAGAGACTCTATTCTAAGCGTATTCAAAGGACTCTTGTAGTGAATGTATGGGAGTGTTACCGTAGTGGTAAGCAACGTTTTTGAGTGATTGAGAGCTTGATAAAGCTATTGGATAATTTATATAAATCGAGATGATAAAGTGTGGCATACTGTTGGACATGAAAATGCAATAAATACACTCAAACGGTCACTTATTGAGAAAAGACTTTCTCATGCTTACCTTTTTGTTGGGCCCGCCAACGTGGGCAAGATGACATTGGCTGTAGATTTGGCTAAAGCAGTTAATTGCTTGGAAGTAGAGAAACCATGCGGAGAGTGTAATCAGTGCAACCGTATACAAAACAAACTTCATGCTGATCTACATATCGTGGAAATTAGTGAAGGGAATGAAACTTCCCACGTTAACATTGGGATAAATCAAATTCGCGACATTCAAAAAAAAGCAAGTTTGAAGCCATATGAAGGTAGATCCCGGATTTTTATTGTTAACGAAGCCGAACTCCTCAGTGATGAAGCAGCGAACAGTCTTTTGAAGATTTTGGAAGAACCACCCGAACAAGTAATTTTGATACTTTTGGCTACTAATGCTGGAGCACTTTTGGAGACTGTTATTTCTAGGTGTCAAAGTTTTGAGTTACGACCAATATCTTTGGAAATTGTGCTTCGCGAATTGAGAATTAAAATGCCAAATGCAGGTGATGTAGTTGACAAAACAGCTCGTTTATCTAGAGGAATGATTGGTTGGGCTTTCCAAGTTGCTACATATCCAGAACTCTTAGATAAATATGATGAGAAACTCAAGATATGTGAAAAGACATTCGAAAGCAGACTGGATGAACGAATAGCTTATGCGGATGTTATGGCATCATCATTTCGCAAAAATCGCATCTTGATTTTTGATGAGATAACGCTTTGGTTGCATTGGTGGAGAGATGCATTGATGATTAAAGAGGGCGTACCTCAATTAGTGATGAATGTTTCTAGAATAGATGTCATTAACGAAATGGTTGGCAATTTGACGTCTCAGCAAATTGTTGCAGTTATAGTCACACTTAGAGAGACAATAAGGAATTTGAAGCTTAACGTAAATCCTAGATTGTGTTTGGAACATCTTATGCTTACTCTTCCATGATTTGACATATACTGGTTGATTTCAAACACGTTTTTCGGCTAGTAAATTTAGGATTGTATCCAATTATGTAAATAAACAAGCTGCATTTTGCAGGTAAAATGTATGAATAACATCGTTGGGATAAGATTTTCAGTTTATGGACAAGTTCATTATTGTGATGCACAGAAATTGGAATTATCTCTTGGAGAATGGGTGTTTGTTGAGATGGAAGATGGTTGCCAAGAAGGTTATGTGGTAATAGAGACTGGACAGGTCATGCACTCAGATTTGTGTGGGTCTATGGACCGCGTAGTGAAGAGAGTTGATCGATAATTTATCCATTAGTACTCAGAACAGGTGATTGTTGATAACAATCTGGATTATTTGTGTACATATCTAAATCGTATTAACATACCTCCTCCAACCAAAATGATTCCTAAAATGAAACCTGCTAGTACATCTGACAACCAATGTACCCCAATATAAACCCTAGATAAACTTATGCCCATTAATATCAGTATCAATGTTGCTTGTACGATGTGCTTAATCCATTTATTCTTCAAGTTTGTTGACAATGTGACAAAGATGGTGCTCAGAAAAATTGTGTATAGTGTTGCGTGATCACTCGGGAACGAAGTTCGATTTGTTTCTTGAAACACTTGGATACTAGGGAGGTTTGGTGGTGGGCTTGCGACGAGAGTTTCGATTGGTATTAAAATTATCAAGCCTGCAATAGTTATGGAAAACAAAAAAACACTTTCTAAGTGGCATTTTTTTATGTAAAGCGCAACACACGTGATAATTACTAGGCTTCCATATACAATGGGGATTCCTAAAGGCTTCGTTAATCTTGCAATGTCATCTATCCAGTGAGGTTGCCATGATTGGACCCAAACAGACAGTCTGACTTCTCCAGGTAAAGTGTCTGTGCCTCGTGCAAAATAAGCTAAAGCCACAAATCCTAAAGACAGAACTACAACAATTGGGAAGTAGTATCTGTTGTTGTTTACGACATGATGGTTTTGGCGACTTTCAGTTCTATAGTAGGTTTCGATAATTCTAAGGCACCCATGTTCAAGTTTTCGTGCGATTGAGATAGCCGCATATCTAATATCAAAAGATCGTATTTGTATAGCTAATTTTTGTCATTCGCGTGGTGGTACTGGTGTCACTGGGTTTACTAGGCCGGCACTGAGAGATGCTGGTATCAGCTGGTCAAGATCATCTAAGGTCCAGCGTTGTGATTTGTGAATGCTTTTGATTACATGTCTGGGGGAGTATAAAGTCATAGGCCACCCAAATGTACCAATGACCTGGCCAGTTATCGAACCGCTATTTTCAGTGCATAGATATACCACTTTTGGTGCGTTGTTTTCTGGAGCAAATGACTCTTCTGATTCTTCATCAGGATCCTCTTCTCCTTGAGCCTGACGAAGTTTGGTTGTACTTTCTGGAATTGTGGCTATCATTCTTGTTGCGCCGCCTGGATAAATTGCGTTGGCAGTGATGTTAAAAGATGATAGTTCGCGGGCTAGGGCTCTAGAAAAGCCAACTATACCTTCTTTAGCTGCGGAATAATTGGCCTGCCCTGATGCTCCTAATCCTGACCCTGATGCGAATAATACAATTCTACCGTATTTTTGTTTGATCATGTGAGGAATAGCATTTCGAGTCACATTAAATGCTCCGTATAGGTGTACCTGCAAAACGGCATCCCATTCTTCCTCAGTCATGTTGAATACCATGCGGTCGCGCAAGAAACCTGCAGCGTGGCAAAGTATGTCTAAGCGTCCGAAAGTATCAATAGCTGTTTGGATAATTTCTCCAGCCGAATCAAATTCAGCTACTGAACTTGTAGATGTACAGGCGATACCGCCTGACGATTTAATTTCGTTGACAACTTCCTCTGCTGGTGTGGAAGAAAGTCCGGTACCGTCAATTGAAACCCCGAGATCGTTTACCACTACCGATGCGCCCTCTTGGGCCAACAGCAGGGCCACCTCTTTACCTATTCCTCTCCCTGCGCCAGTTACTATGGCGACTCTGCCAGTTAGTCTATCTCCCATATTATTATCCCTTACCAAAAATTTTTAATCTTCAAATGTTTGATGATTGATATCTTAAAAAAGTTTAAAAGCCCATGCCAAACATCTTAGGTACTAGTTCGTCCATTTCATCCATGGTAAATTTGCCCCATTTATAGATACTTTTTTCTACGTCAGGGTTTGAGTACAGATAAATGCTGTTTCCACGAATGCCAAACACGTTGCCATTTATAGTTTCTGAAATATCTGAACACAAATAGACAGCTAGAGGTGCCACGTTTTCAGGTGCGTCATGGTATCCAGGTCCAGTCCAATCATCCAATGTTTTGGAGGGACCAATTCCAGCTCTTTGGTCTGGTGTTGGTTTGGGGCCTTCAATAACTCGAAATTCATCAACTGTGCCTGGGAACAACCTTGTTTCGACCATCGGGGAAATGGCATTGCAGGTTACTCCGTACTTGCCTAGATCACGAGCTACAGTTCTAGTGAGTCCAACTATGGCTTCGGATGAAGCTCCAAAGTTGGCTCTGCCTATAGCACCCAAGCCTGCGTCTGAAGTCATGTTAACTATGCGTCCACTACGTTGCTGCCGGAAAAGAATTGAGGCGAATTTAGTTGTGGTGAACATACCTTTCACGTTATTTCTGATAACCAAGTCAAATTCCTGAGGTGACATGTGGTAAATCATTCTATCTTTCAAAATGCCGGCACTATTTACGAGAATATCCAAATGTCCAAAATTGTCGATTGCGGATTTAATAATGGCTTCTCCATTTTCCATGAGAGATACATCTGCATAGTTAGCTAACGCGTTGCCGCCGTTTGATTTGATTTCACTAACTACTTGATTTGCAGGTTGATTAGATGAGCTTGTTCCATCAATCTCACATCCTGTGTCGTTTACGAGTACTGATGCACCTTCTTTAGCCAAAAGCAGCGATATCTCTTTACCTATTCCACGTCCACCTCCTGTAACCACCGCTACTTTATCTTTCATGCGATTTCTCATATATGCCACATACGTCCTTATATTTTAGTTTCAGCCTTGCTGTTTAAATACATCATGCATCGAATTTATTGTCAGACAAATTATGTTTAAATTCGAGGTATTATTCAGATAGTTATTATAACTTAACTCACTGTAAAACACACTGTAGATAGTGATGGTGAATCGAAAGGCGTTGAAGTTGCCGAAGTAACGTTATTTATATACTACATGATAACAGTAAGAGTGGTTTTGCAAATTGAGCCAACACTCATATTTATGATTGAGTAATCCTTATTTTTATTCATCAAAGAAGAACCAGTTATCCGAACTTTCAAATACCCATGTCATGAAAGCTTCGCTTGGTTTATATTTATAGCTTCCTGCAAACCATCCAGCTTCAGAATTTCTGTCACAGGCAATCGGATTAGCATCTCTTTCCTCTTTAGTTATGATGACATCTGACACAGAATTCACTCCCCGGGCTCTGTACTCCTCAAATACTTCATCTGTAGCCACCTCTAAGAAAGAAAACAAGTGTATTTCTCTGGAATTTATCCTTGCTTCCACACTTATTTCTGCATAAGATTCCTCGTTCCCAAGCGTGCCAATTTGTTGACCAGCCTTTACTTCCGATCCATTCCGAAGACTAGGATCCAATTTCACGTGGTAGAAACCGAAATAATAGCCTGGGTACTCGGTCGACCCAATGGTGAATTGTTGTTCAAACTCACCATGGGATTCACTATCCACAACATTCCCTATTGTTCCATCTGCAGGGGCGAAGAATTTTATAGACATCCATTCGAAAGTATGTGGAGTTAAGTGATATATCGCATTTTCACGTGGTACGCCAACTGGAATCATGTAATGTTTCATGCTTCTACAGTTTATCCCAGTAGAGTCATACTCTGAAGTGTTAAATGAGAAATCATGCCCCGTTACTGACCTAAATTTAGACGTCCTGCCTAATTTATCTAACTCGGTAAAGTTGAATTTAGCTATCTTCGGTATTTTATTAGGATCAAAATTTCGCACATATGAGGAGCCACTGCCTCCAAAGGATGGGTCATTTGCTATTTCTAATTCACATCGTGACCTGAACTCTTCTTCGACTTCATCACAAGGACTTGCTTGATGTTCAGTAGGTTGTTTTGTTACAGAGGTTTGATTCGTTGTTGATTCGTCGTGGCTCATTGATGATGTATTGTTACCTGATGTCCCACCATATAAAATTAAATATTCTCGAATCAATACTTGGCTTTTTTTAAATTCTTCGATTTCATCTTCCGGTATAAACAAATTGTCAACCGTAGCGGCATCAAGTGGAGTGCCTCCTATGGAATTCTCTGAATTTATATTAGCTCCTTGTTCTATTAAAAGTAGGACCATATCTACAATGCCCCAATATGCGGCCCATTCAAGTGGAGTTCCTTGATACGAATCTTTTGCTTGAATGTTAATATCTGCACCATTATTTAAAAGAAGTAGGACCACTTCTTCATTTTGTTCTAGTATTGCTATATGTAAAGCAGATCCTCCAGCAAAATCATAGCCTACCGGAACAAAATTTTCGTTGACATTTGTTCCATATTTAAGATGTTGATTGATAACTACCAAATTATCCTGGGTTATTGCAGTAATTAGATCTAAGGGTGGCTTTACTGTTAATTTACTTTCATTATCAGGTATTGCAGTAGGAGGTATTGCAGTAGGAGATGAATTTGATGATTTAACTAATTCCCGGGTTGTTTGAGAGGTGGTCGTATCTGGTGGTTGCTGGATATTCTCGCTACAAGCAAGTATAAGAAATGATAATCCTATAGTAATCAGAACAATTCTAGTATTCACTTGCAATTTCCATCTATATCAATTGTGAGTGATCTTTTGTTGTTTCATATCCGTTGCACATAACCTGCTGGTATCTTAATGTCAATTTAAAGTACACGGCCGTCGTAGTCAACCTGCACTATTGGTAAGTCTAGTTTTTTAAGTTCGGGTTCAATTAAATTTCTATCCCCAACTACTAGGATTTTAAGGTGATTGTTCATTAGCCTGTCGGATGCGACGCGTTGTACATCTTTTATGGAAACGGCTCTGAGCTTGTCAGCAAAATTTTCGAAATAGTTGTCTGGTAGATTAAATATGGACAGTAGGGTTAGTTGGTTTAATGTCTGGAGTTGGGATTCAAAATGCGAGGGTAGGCTTATTGTTATCCCATCCATTGCGGCAGTAAATTCCTCCTCTGTAATAGGTTTTAAATCCCGGATTTCGGAAAACTCCTTGAGAGTTTCAATGATCGCCTCTCTTGTAACTTCTGTTTGCACAGCTCCACCAGACACGAAAGCTGATGGTCCATCGTTCCATGCTATCGAAGATGTATATCCATAACTATAGCCTTTATCTTGTCTTAGGTTCATATTGAGACGAGCTGAGAATTGCCCTCCAAAAATGTAGTTAAGAAGGTTCATGGCGTAGAAATCAGTATGATTGCGAGAGATAGTGAGGTGACCAATCCGAATAATGGATTGTGCCGATCCTGGTTTATCTGCCAAAAATATGGTAGTTGGTGTGGAATCATTAGAATCAAAATCGCTACGTTTGGTAGTTTGTACAATTTTTGAGCTTGTCCATTGAGCAAGATTCCCTTCGATTTTACTGGTGACATCTTCTGGAGTTATGTCTCCAACTACAATGAGTGTAGCGTTTTGTGGGTTGTAATGGTTTATAAAATGTTTGCGCAAATCGTCTTGACTGGTGTTTTGTATAGACGCCACAGTGCCATTTATGGGATGTCCATATTTACTGTCTGGTCCAAACCATAGAGAGTTAGTTGCCCTAGTTGATATAGCAGATGGACTATCTGGGATTTGCTTCAAGTCGGTTATAATTTCTTTACGAATACGTTCCAATTCAGTGGAGTCAAATGAAGGATTCATGGCTACGTCTGACATGACCTCAAATGCTTTTTCCCAATGAGATTTTAGGGTTTCTGCTGATATGATCATATGCGTCCGTCTAGTACTGACATTTAGTTGTGATCCAAAGTATTCCATTTCATCTGTTATATCTTGTCTAGAGCGCGTTAATGTCCCTTCAAGTAACATTAGGGCGGTAGTACGTGACAACCCGGGTTTGTCTGAAGGGTCAATATATGCTCCAGCTTTCATTAATAATCCAAATGTAACCAGTGGTAAATCGGGTTTCTGTACTACTAGGACGTTAAGACCGTTTGACAGCTTCATTCTCCATGGAACTGGAGGGGCAAAATCGGCCATTTTTGTTGCTTTAGGCATTTCTGTTCGGTTTATTTGTGTCTCAGAATACTGAAGTGGCTTCTCTGGCAGGACTGAGAGTCTTACAAAATTGGACCCAAGTGCTGATGCCGCAACTCGTTGCACGTCTTCTGATGTCACTTCTTTATATCTACTTATGTCGGAGTTAATCATCTGAGGGTCTTGTCCAATCATGTTGTAGAAGTTCAATTGATCTGCTCTTCCGCCGAAGCCTCCGATTTGTTCCAATTGGCGTATGTGACTGTTTTCAATGATGTTCTTGGCTCGCGTCAATTCGGTTTCAGTGATAGGTTCTTTACGTATACGTTCTAGCTCCTCTTGTAAAGAAGTTTCTATTTCTTCTAGAGAGTGTCCTGGATTGGCTGTGACTTGAACCAGGAATTCACCAGCAATTTCTTGTGAGTGATCAAAAACTGCCAGATCTAAAGCTATTTGTTTATCGTATACAAGTGAGCGATACAATCTAGATCCTCTACCGTCTCCAAGTACAGTGGATAATATATCAAGTGAGGCTTGTTCAGGTGTGAAAAGAGGGTAGGTTGGCCACGTAAGATATAGTCTTGGTAGATGAACCTTGTCATGTAGGGTAAGTGAGACTTCTCCTTTTAGAGTAGAGTCCATTTTGCCCAATCTGTCTATGGTAGGACCTGGTGGTATATCACCAAAATATTGTTCGACTAACTGTCGTACGCGATCAACATTGATATCTCCTGCGATTGTCAAACTAGCGTTGGATGGAGAGTAGAAATTTTGAAAAAAAGCTTTAACGTCATCCAGTTTAGCTACATTTAAATCTTCTTGTGAACCGATGGTGGGCCAATTATATGGATGAGGGAGTGGAAACACCGCTGGTTGGAGTGCCATATGTGCCATGCCGTACGGTTGAGTTTCGTAACTTTGACGGCGTTCATTTTTGACAACTTCACGTTGAATATCAAATCTTTTTTGATCTAACGCTTCCAATAGAAACCCCATACGGTCAGATTCCAACCACAAACATAGTTCAATGTAATTGGATGGAGCATTTATCCAATAGTTAGTTCTATCTGCGGTGGTGGAGCCATTTATGTTTGCGCCTGCTTCTTGAAGTGGATTAAAAAAGCTCTGGTTATGGTGTTTGGATCCCTCAAACATGACGTGTTCAAATAAGTGAGCGAAACCTGTTCGGCCAGGTTGTTCATTTTTGGAGCCTACGTGATACCAAAGATTTACTGCTACTATTGGGAGAGAATGGTCTTGGTGTAACATAACATCAAGCCCATTTGGGAGGGTAAATTTATCGTATGATATTGAAAACATGTTTGCTCCAGTTAGACATAGGTTTTAGTGGTTAGATTTAGCGGGGATTATAACATCCTATAGGGTAGATAATGTATATACAAATGGATCAGATTCACATCTTGGGTTAAACTTTTTAGACATGCCAATTTTGTTCATTTACTGTATGGGAATGCTATATTGAAGCAGAGAGTTAATATTTGATACACTTCGTTCAACTATAAAGAGGTTTAATAATATGGCACTTACTATAGAAGAGATGCGTTACGTTGCACTGCTTGCAAGAATTGGCATGACTGATGATGAAATAGACAAGATGAGAAATGAAATGTCAGAAATTCTAGACCATTTCATAATATTGAATCAAGTTGACACGCAGGATGTGCCACCAACTGCACATTCTGTAAGTCTTAAGACTGTAATGAGAGATGACGAAGTAAATGAATCTCTTTCAAAAGAGGATTTACTTGCTGGTGCCCCTAATAGAGAAGAAGATTTCATAAGAGTGAGATCCGTTTTGGAATAAGGTTTCATTGCATTTCACAGATTGATTGTAAGACGTGTCACGTACCAACGATTGAAAAGGATCTTTTCATAAATTTATACATATTGGTGATTTGGATGACTTTTGGGAACATGATATGAATTCATTAGATTCGATAGATATGCGAGTGCATCAGGCAAGAACACTGTTAGATAATCGTGAAATTTCATCTGTAGAATTGACACAAGCAATTCTAGATAGAATTGATCAGACAGATGACAGAATACAGGCTTTTGTTACGGTCACTTCAGATTTTGCACTGGCACAAGCTCGTTGTGCAGATGAAAAAATTGCTGCTGGAGAGAGGTTTCCGCTTACTGGTATACCCATGCAATTAAAAGATAATATGTGTACTAAGGACGTTCGTACCACATGTTCGTCACGTATGTTGAAGGAATTCGTGCCTCCGTATAATGCGACTGTTGTGAATAGACTGTATGCTCAAGGAGCTGTGCTTGTTGGCAAAGGTAATATGGATGAATTCGCTATGGGTTCTTCTACTGAGAACTCATCTTTTTATTCAACTAGAAACCCATGGGATCTCGAGAGAGTACCCGGAGGAAGTAGTGGTGGTCCAGCGGCAGCAGTAGCGGCAGGTAGTTGCCTATATTCACTTGGTTCTGATACGGGAGGAAGTATAAGGCAACCTGCATCATTTTGTGGAGTGGTGGGACTCAAACCAACCTACGGTTTGGTTAGTAGGTATGGACTGGTAGCCTTTGCGAGTTCCCTAGACCAGATAGGCCCATTAACTAAAGATGTGACTGATTGTGCGTTAGTGTTGAATGCTATAGCTGGACACGATTCACGAGATTCCACTTCTATCGCATATGAAGTTCCAGATTACACAAAATCACTTCGAGATGATTTGTCAGGGTTGCGTATAGGAGTACCTAAAGAATATTTTGGTGAAGGAGTAGATGCGAAAGTAGATGGTGCAGTTCGTAAGGCTATAAATATACTAGAAAAATTGGGCGCGTGTGTAGAAGAAACGTCGCTTGAATACACACGTTATGCACTGGCGGTTTATTATATTATAGCGCCTTCAGAAGCGTCCGCTAATTTGGCGAGATATGATGGAGTTAAGTATGGGTATTCAACTAAAGACGCTGGCTCAATGTGGGAGGCCTTATCACAAACACGACAGGAAGGATTTGGCCCAGAGGTTAAACGTCGCATTTTACTTGGTACATATGCTTTGTCTTCAGGATATTACGATGCGTATTATTTGAAGGCTCAGCAGGTAAGAACATTGATAAGAGATGAATTTGACAAATCCTTCGATACTTTTGACGCTCTTGTGATGCCAACAACTCCTTCAGTAGCCTTCAAACTGGATGAGAAATTACATGACCCATTGCAAATGTATTTGAACGATGTTTTGACCATGCCTGCAAACATAGCGGGTATTCCTGGTATTTCGGTGCCTGCTGGTATAGTAGATGGATTGCCGGTTGGTCTACAAATCATGACTAAGTCTTTCAACGAAGAAACACTTTTTAGAATTGCATATGCGTATGAACAAGTCACAGATTGGCATAATATGAAATCTAAACTTATTGACTAGAACTCAATTCATTTAAGGATATTAAATATGGGAGAATTGGACGGGAAAGTAGCTATAGTTACAGGAGCAGGTAGATTACGTGGCATTGGTAGAGCCACTGCTGTGGCTCTGGCTAAGCTTGGAGCAAATGTTGTGGTAACTGGTACAGGACGTAAACCAGAGAATTTCCCACCGGAAGAAAAGGATGTTCATTGGAAAGATGTAGACAGTACAGTGTTGCAAATAGAAGCTGAGGCACGACGAGGAATTCCTATTTTAATGGATGTTACTAATCCCACAGACGTTCAGATGATGATGGATGAAACGATAAAAGAATTTGGTAGAGTAGATATACTGGTTAACAATGCAGCGTTCGCTCGTGGAGCCGATCGCGTACCTGTTTTGGAATTATCTCAAGATGTATTTCAGAAAGTGGTCGATGTGAAAGTTATGGGCACGTATTTGTGTACGAAGGCTGTAGCTAGTAGGTTAATTGAGCAAGGAAGTGGAGGCAAAGTGATTAATGTGTCATCTAGCGCGGGTAAGAGTGGAAGCGCCAATACTTTGGCATATAACGCTGCATGTTTTGCCCAGATTGGTATGACACAGTCTATGGCTCAAGAACTTGGCCCACATGGGATAAACGTTAATTGTGTGTGCCCAGGTCTTGTTGACACGTCTCGAATGGATGATTTGGATCGTTCTGGAATATGGCGTGATATGGTCGCTGAGACTCCAATTCGTAGGGCTGGTACTGATGAGGAAGTGGGTGGATTTATAGCTTATCTATGTACTGAGGCAACCTCCTGGATTCATGGACAATCTATCAATATTAATGGTGGGACTACTATGGAACATTAGTAGCATATTTGGATTGTGATCATGGCGAACATTGTATTAGTGGGAAGAGGGTAATTCAATGGATTTAGGAATTGAAGGAAAAGTTGCATTAGTAACAGGAGGAAGTCGAGGTATTGGGTTGGAATGTGCCAAATCATTAGCCCAGGAAGGAGTTAATGTAGCTATTTGCGGTCGGACTGAGAAGACTTTGACACAAACCGTTGATGAATTAACTGATATGGGAGTTAAGTCAGTTGGTATCAAAGCCGATATTGCAGATTTATCAACAATGGAATTTCTGTACAAGAAAGTTGTTGGCGAACTAGGATCAATTGATATTCTTGTCAACAATGTTGGTGGATCTAAGTCTAATTCGGATATTATGGGAACATCATTGGAAGAGTTTAAGGCAACCTTTGACCTAAACCTTTTTGGTAGCCTGGAACTGATGAAACTTGTAATTCCTAGTATGAGAGAGTGTGAATGGGGACGTATAATTAACATCGCTTCGATTTGGGGACGTGAATATGGAGGTAGCATATCATATATGTCCGCTAAAGCAGCTCTTATTGGAGCCACTAAAAATGCTGCAATGACGTTAGTTAGAGATGGGATTCTTGTGAACAGCATCGCACCTGGAAGAATATTACATCCTGATGGGTATTGGGAACATTTTCAAAATGAGAATTCTTCTGAGATGGTTGAGTCCTTTATTGAACAGAATCTTCCTATGGGGAAGTTTGGCTGGCCTGAGGCTGTTGGAGATTTAGTAGCTTTTTTGTCTTCCAACAGATCTTCACTTGTTACAGGTGCCTGTATTGTTATAGATGGAGGGCAGAGCAAGTCTATGATTTAGGCTAATTTAGCGACAATGATTTGGTAGGAAAGCTAAAATTCTTTATCTTAATGTTCTCCAATGTTTCATTTACAAGATCTTCTATGGGTAGCAACTTTTCAAGACTATAAATCACGGCTAACTTGCTACGAGTCATCGGATGTTTTGGAACGAATAATGTGCAGCAATCTTGGTCTGGGAGGATAGAGGTTTGGTAGGTACCGATTTGCTTTGCAACATTGATAATCTCGTCTTTATTAAAACCTATCAATGGTCTTAGAATTGGCATGTTGGATGCTTCGTCAATGACAGTTATGTTTTCAAGGGTTTG
>CAZSCD010000012.1:0-42724 GCA_964605345.1 uncultured Dehalococcoidia bacterium | reverse complement strand
ATTGGGGAAATCCCAATTAACAGTCGGAGATTCTTTGATGTGTCACGTATAACCAGAGAATTGATTCCAGATTTAAATCATTTGGCTGTAATACATCGTGTTCCATCTAAACTGTTTAGGCAAATGTCCGATTTATCGGATCAAATTGAGGTTAATGACTTGCCTGATTACAGCCTTTTTCGTACGGTAATCGAATATTCATTGCCTGGAGGCGCTAATGGTAGCGTTATTTATGAATCCCCACCAGGATTAAATACTCGACCAAGTTCCAATAATCTTACTTTTACTTCCCAAATTGTTTTATCTGAGGCTGTTAACACCCATATAGTTCTTATAAATTACTCATTAAACCCTTCATACAAACAGATAACTAATTATCATTTTGGAATATATACTCTGGATGGTAAAAATGTTATATCAGACCGTGTGTCAGTAGGTCCTTTTGGAATAACAGTTTTGGATGTGTCTAATAGAATCCCTGATAATGTAATTAACGAAATGCAAGATTCCGAAGATGGATTTTCCGCCTTTAATTTTGTTGGATATAGTGATGATGCATCCATAATGTCTGTTGTGGTTAATCTTGCCCCTTCTTTGGGTGGAGTATCGGTGGAACATACACATCCACCTCAAACGTATTTGTTTCCGAGCGATCGTTACGAAAGATCTGGAGTCAAGAAGGCAGCCATTGCTCACTGGAAATTGATTTTAACTAGGTGATGTGGTTTGTAAAATGATTATGAAACAGATATATAAACGGATTCCAAATAATGTTAAATTATTGGTGCGTAATACATATTTTAATCATGTGCACTGGGCTAATCC
Organism: uncultured Dehalococcoidia bacterium; assembly: GCA_964605345.1. Lineage (GTDB taxonomy): Bacteria > Chloroflexota > Dehalococcoidia > Lucifugimonadales > CAZSCD01 > CAZSCD01. The sequence goes on along the minus strand of CAZSCD010000012.1, from coordinate 41,899 downwards.
GACACTGAAAAAATTTGGCACGGTTCAAGATTTGTATTATTGGGTGTGTGACGATGAACTAGATACAGTAATGTTGTTGCAGAACTATTTTAGTGCATTTTATCCCTCTCTAAATTCACAAACTCAAGGATTAATTTCTATATATGATAAAGATGGCGAATTATTAGGCACTAAGTCATTTTCTTTAGCACGTTACGGAGGTGTTAAATTCAGGATCTCAAACCTCTTGCGTGAATTACAAGTTCAATCAATTAACAAGTTTGGTACTTTGGAAGTGAATATTGAGATTCCCAAAGAAGTATTGAGACACATTAGTGATTATAAATCATTCTATTTTTGGGACAGGTTTTATATATGTTATACCAATGCTAAAGGACATGTATCTTTCATGCACGGCGTAGACAAGGCTCATATTTATCAATATGCTAATAAAAATCCTAGATATTGGTACACTGCGCCTGGGAATCATGAATGGGCTCCTGAAATACCAGTTGACATGGCTGACTATAGTAAATTTAGCGTCATAATGATCAACAGGACTCCAAGTCAAGCGGATGTTACATTAACACTGTGGGATCGTTCGGAAAACTCTTTGTCATGGTCGACTAATATTAAGAGTAAGGCTGTTCATAGGTTTGAATTGACAAAAGATGTTATTGCCGGCTTGGATCAATCTGAAATGAGAATGAGAGTAAGTGGAATGCCTTCTAGATTTGGACGTCCTGTAGTATTTAAGGAATTCCCCAATGGAGCGATTTCCGCGATGCATTGTTAAGGAAGTTGTAGGGTATATTTGTTTGATTAGTTCTAGATTTAATTTTAGTGACTTCATTCCAGGAATGATAAAACGGATGTTGCCTAATTTTGTTAAGCATCCGTTAATGACTTATGGTGGATGGTCTTGGAGAATGCGTGGATTTCCTTCCATGTCTCCTACCGACATAAAGATAATTGAGTCGGTATTTATGAATTTCAAAGGGCGTAAACTGAATGTTTTCGAATGGGGTTCTGGGTCTAGTACTATCTATTATTCTAAGTTTCTTAGACACATCGGATTGGATTTTGAATGGTGTGCGGTAGACAATTCTTCAATTTGGTACGAATTCGTGTTGAAGAAAATAGATAGAGCAAATTTAGCTGATTACGTTAATTTGTATTGTTTTGGATTTCCTGCATTTTGGGAACATGATGGATACATAAATAACGGTACGGTTAGTTTCGACACGTATGGCTGGACAGACGACATCGAGAATTACTTGAATCTTCCGAAGGAATTGGATAGGAAGTTTGATGTTTTGGTCGTAGATGGAAGATTTAGAAAGAGATGTTTAGAAGTGGCTAGAGAAGTGCTTTCGCCTGGTGGTGTTGTTATATTACACGACGCTTTTAGAGTTCATTATCATTCAGCTCTATCACTTTTCTCACAAGTATCTTTTGTGGATAGTGAAACAATCCCTGGATCTAAACAACAATCAACGATTGCTTTGTGTGGTACTGATAATAGCTCGTTTATCGAAGAGATTACATCAAAGTACACAACAAGTAGTTAATCTGGGCCTCATTGTTTATAAAGTCTAACCAGATTTTGAGTAATGCGTTGCGATTTAATTTTGTGCTACTAATACCTTGGGTTCATTTTGAAATCTATGTGCAAAAAGATTTGTTGTAAAGGTAAATATTAATGGCAATATTGCTGAACAAAAACGGATTATCTGGAAGGATTTGATCTATATGAACATACTCAACAAAATTAGGAGTTCCTTTAGTAGAGCGAATATCTTAGGTGAGTATTTGAAAAACTATAGACTCGTTAATAATGTTGCGAGTCTTTCAATGATTGCTCCCAAAAATTTACATAAACATCGTATATTGAATTGTCCAATATGTAACAGTAATGATTTCTATCCTCTTATTAAAATCCCTGTTGGTTATCCTGATGGAATAGAAGGGCACTCATTTTTATATTTTGATTATGACTCGGTAGATTTAGAACATTTTTCACCGTCTAGATCTATTTTGGACAGGACTCTTGGGTTCAAACTTAGTGTCCCGTGGAATTTTTGTAACAAGTGCAAGAATGGAAGTCTTGCTGTAGAGATGTCTCAGGCACATTTGGATGTGTATTATTCCAAATATTTTCAAAGAATACATACTGTTCATCCACTTAGAAGTAAAACCAAACAAGTACACGCAGAATACTTATGCGGATTTCTCGACAATAACAGTCAGGTTTTAGAGATTGGTGCAGCGGATGGATTTGCAGCAGAACATGTGGCTTCTAAAGGTCATAAAGTTTCCGTATACGAGGCTTCACCAAATTATCAAGAACGCTTAAAGTCTATCGATAATATTTCTGTGATTTCTGACGTGGCATCTTTAGAAAAAGAAAGCTTAGATGTCATATATTCCCATCACGTTCTTGAACATATAGCTTCACCGATTAAATACCTTAAGATTCTCCGTAGACTTCTTAAGCCTTCTGGGTTGTTGTTTTTACAAGTGCCTGATTTGGAATTACAGCTTGTAAAGTACCATCAAGTTAGACGTAAGAGTATATATGCGATTTTCAATCCAGTTACCATGTTCGAAGAGAAAATCGACTACGATTTTTGGTCCACGAAAAAATCGTACGGATGGTTAGATGTTTTGGTTGATGGTCATGTTTCAGCTTTTACTTCTCAAGGGTTGGGGTATGTGTTGAGTGAGAGTGGATTTGAGGTAATTCAATTGGTGCAAACTACTGCAGACAAAGTTCAGTTGGATCCCAAACAATATACTTGGGCAATTGATTTATCAACAGGTAATACTCCTGATGCTGTTAGTGTTCTCGCTAGAAATTAAATTATCGCAAATTTAAGTTCAGTCTATGTGCTTGGTAAAAGTCTGAATTTGAACAAGTATTCGTAATGTATTGTTTTGAGGAGAATGTTTTTTGATGTCCATTATGCCATTTTTGTTACATCCTAGAGTTTTGGCTGGTCGTGTACGTAATGAAGGTGAGAGAGTTACTAACGCGTTCAAATTTAAATTCGCATCACCTTCTAGACCTAAAGTTTTAATTCTGAATCACACAGGACGTTGTATCAATTGGGGATGTGTAGCCACTTGTAATGGATTAGTTAGTCAAATCGAACGTAGTTACGTAAATCCAGTTATTGTGAAACGATTTTTCAGAGGTAAGTTTCATGTTAACGATATTCAATTGCCTGAATCAAATGGGGATTGGGATACGTATCTTCAGGATAGGCGCTTTTCGCGTGATTTGGATAGATTTGAGGATGCTGACGTCATTATTTTAAATGGTGAAGGCACTATGCACGAATGGGAAGATAAAAATTTTATGCCTGAGCCATATATGTTGTTGATGGAAATGTATGCCGCAACTAAATTATTTAAAAAACCCGTTATGGTTTTAAATCAAAGCGTCTATTATCACGGTGATGATTTTGGAGATTGGGTTACGCGAGCGTATCAGAATTGCAATTTCATATCTGTTAGAGAGCCAAATTCATTGCGGCGTTTACAGGCATTAGGCCTTATGCAGACAAAGTTGATACCTGATTCAGCCTTTCTTACAGGATCCGTATCTAAGGATAAGGCAACTGCTTTTTTAGCTCAGAGAGGAGTTAAGGAAGGTTACATTGGGTTGTTTCTAGGAGAAACAGTTGCACGTGCGGACATTGAAAAGATAATTGATTTGATTGAAAGGATAAAAGTTCACTACGCACAAAAAAAAGTTGTGGTGTTTGCTGCGCCTTATCCAGATCCTGATGTTGCTAAGAAGTTAAAGTCAAAAACCGATGTGACGGTAATTGGTATGGAAGCTTATCCTGAGATGATGGTAGGTGTGTTGAAATTGGCGTCAATGGTGCTTAGTGGGCGATATCATCCTTGCATTTTCACTGTTTTGGCTGGTGTACCTTTAATAACATTTAGGTCTTCGACGGATAAAAATGAAGGACTTATAGAACTGCTGAATTATCCGATTACTGAAACAATATTTGAAGATATTAGTAACGAAAACATTATTAATATGATGAATTGGGCATCCGAGAATCGTGCTCAATTAGATGAATGTCTTCAAAAAAATGTACCGCCGTTGGTTGCTACTACCTTAGATGGGTATCCCAATATTCTATCTTCTTCAGAATGATGTTGATGCATTATGAAGCCCACTAAACATTTGAGTGAACTTAAATCCTAAAAGTGTGAATTTACAGAATGATTTACTGTGACCGATTAACATTTCGTGTATTCATACGTTTGATATGGATGCGATTAAGTAACCTAACAACAAATGACCTGAATAACGTACAGGTTCTTGATGAACTTCCGGATGGGATTTTTGATAGGTTGCTTAGAATAATAATGAAGCTTCTAAGATTTGACGTCAAAGAGGCAGATTTCTTTGTTGGTCATTAGTCGACTGACGATGGCGAATCTTTTGCCAATTTTGCTTCCCGTAAGGCGAGTTATATTACGTTAGATGTTGCGAAAGAAATCATTCAGAATTCTCAATTCCTACTTAATCTACAAGCCAATTGGCCCAATGAAGTTCTGAGATTAAACTTATCTAGAATACTATGGGGTCCCATAAAGCATTGGATGATGAAAGTTTTGGTAACTAATGCCTTGGCTAGAGAAGCAGGTTATAACAACGCTGTTCTGTTAATCAGGCGTCCTGTTGAATTTAATCCTGATTTAATGGACAGTTTTTGTGACAATGTAGATGTACAGGTTTATTCACCTGGGTTCATTTCGTTGATAAAGATTCGTATTTATTTGTTGCTATGGATATTTAAATGGCGCATTGATGTTTTCAGGTGGAGGTTTGTAGATTTAATTAAAACTCATATAAATCATAGAGATTCATCAATAGATCCAGAAATTGATTTGCCGGGTATTTTGGTGATGCAGGATGATGATTTGTCTTCAGATCGTTCGTATAGGACCCAACCACATTGGCTTTTTGAAAATGATGAACATCCTCCCTTTAAAACTTATATCCTAGAAGATAATCGAGTAAATAGAAAGACATTAGATTTTACGCAGATGCGAAATCAAGGAGTATCCACTGTTTCACTTAAGGAGGTAATGCGAACAAAGCAGGATCCAGAATTGCCTATTCAAAGTCATCTTAGAAGAGACTTGTGGAAGTGTATGCTTCGGTCTTTATTACCAAGCACATCAGATGAAATTTTGGCAGTGAATAGATTTGGGAGTCTGTTTTTTTTAGCTATTCACTTAACGTCTTACTGCAATAAAAAACAAATCAAAGCTTTTATGACGAATGTCACTTATTACCAAGAGCCAGAAGCTATGCAACTTATTGCTCCAGCATTGGGTATACGTACCGTTTCGTATCAATATTCAAATATTGGAGCCGCAGCGCCAATATTGCTTACTACTTCTGATGTTATGTTGACATTCTCTCCGTTATTCCATGAGAGATGGATATCAAAAGGTGTACGCCCTGGGTCTTTTATAGATATTGGGTACCTTTATGATTCCTCATTTGAAGTTGTTCGTAGCCGAGCTCTAGAGCGCCGAGAAAAATTGAAAGATATGGGAGCAAAATTTGTAATTTGTTATTTTAATGAGAGTGTTCATGATTATAAATATGGTTGGATAAGTGTAGAGGATTATTGTGAAGAACTTCGTGCACTTTTCAGGCTTGTTCTCGATGATTCCTCTCTAGGATTAGTTGTCAAATCACAACATGTAAAACATTCCCCAGTAGTCATGGCTGGCATTTCTGATCTCAGAGATGCAGCTGTGGATACCGGACGTTATTGTGAATTGGTATATGGAGTGCATCGCAATATGGTTTTTCCTGCTGAAGCAGCTTTGTCAGCTGACATTGCAATTGGTCAGACTTTAGGCAGTACGGCTTCTTTAGAGGCCGCAGTGGCTGGCGTACGTACAGTGATGGTTGATTCCTCTCGTACTAGGACTGATAACGATTCACTTTTCCAACAAGCAAACATTGTGTATCCGTCAATTCAACAAGCTATAGATGCCATACTTGATTTCCGAAATGCTGTGCCTGATAGTCAGGATTTAGGTGATTGGACGCCTATAATTAATCATTTTGACCCTTTCCGTGATGGGCAGTCTGCAAGGCGTATGCGTAGGTTTTTGCATCAAATTGTGACTGAGGAACATGGTGTGAATTAGTGGTCGATTCAGAAAAAGGAGCAATTCACGATGACGAATTAAAGAAATCTTCAGATGGTATGAAACAAATCAAAAACAGTCTTCTTTACTTTCTTCCTGTTATCGTGAGTACTGTGATTCCAATCATGACTTTACCTCTATTTACCAGAATTTTATCCAAAGAAGATTATGGCTTGTTGGCACTAGCACAAGTATACGGGACTCTAATTAATGGATTAGCAAATTTTGGAATGCAATTGGCGTATGAACGTAATTACTTTGAATATCGTGACAGCAATAAAAAGACTGCTCAATTATTATATTCAGTATTGTTGTTTGTCACATTAAATTTTGTTGTTTTGGCATCTTTTACCTTTGTGTTCGCCTCAATCATTTCGAAGATGATTACTGGCTCCAACGAACATGGAGTTTTTCTCTTTTGGGTGACCGCATCCTACTTTTTGAGTGGAATTAGCTATTACTATCTAACCTACTTTAAAAATTCAGAAGAAGCACGTTCATTTGTAACCTATACAGTCGCTGCTGGTTTAATTAACTTAGTTATTGCTGTGGTATTGGTGGCTTATTATAAGATTGGAGTTATCGGTTTGGTCTATGGTCAAATAAGTGCAGGAGTGATTATTTTCCTGATACTAAGTTGTAAATTTGTGGCCAGTCATCCCCCTTCTTTAAGTAGGTCAATTTTGAGTGACACATTGAAGATAGGATATCCTCTAACCCCTAGAACAATATTTGGTGTTATAAGTAAACAAAGTGACAAATATTTGATTGGTTTACTTGGGTCTATTGGTGGAGTAGGTATATATAGTATCGGACAAAAGATTTCACTCACAGTATTTTCCTATATGACTGCATTGGAGAATGTTTTTTCGCCTCGTGTGTATTCAAAAATGTTTGATGCAAAAGAAAATGCATCGGATTCAATAGGAATGTATCTAACTCCTTTTGTGTATATATCTACTTCCTTAGCTTTATTAGTTGCTCTTTTGTCTGAGGAGATTGTATCTGTACTGACTCCATCTTCTTACCATGGAGCAATTGATATTGTTATTGTGCTTGCAATGTTCTACGGGGTGCAATTCTTCGGCAAATTGAGTGGATTACAGTTGTTATATGCAAGAAAAACCCATGTCACATCTATGTTGACACTGGTAACTATAGGATTTCATTTAGCGGTGAGTATACCGTTCATTCTAATGTGGGGGGCAATCGGCGCGGCATGGGCAATGTTATTGGGAGGTATAGGTTCATTGGTAGTATGGTTTGTTGTGGGGCAACAGTACTATCGTATTAATTGGGAATATGTGCGAGTTGCGGTTGTGTTTCTCGTGTTTCTTTTGTCTGCAATCCTGATGATTATATTGAGAGATTTAATGATTGCATATTATTTGCGTGTATTGGTCAAATTGAGTTTAATTGTTATTTACCTATACGTTGGAACCAAAATCCAGGTTGTTACACGAAACAATTTATTGCTGTTGCGTAAAGCGGTAGTAGCTTATTTTCCTAAGTAAATTAAAAAAAATAGGAGTTTGAAATTTAAGTGAGATGAACACTTTAAAAGAAATAGAAAGAGTTATAGAACTTGAAATAGATGCACTTATTAAATTACGTAAGAGTTTGACCAAGTCATATGCACAGGCCATAGAACTCTTATTTAATTGTTCAGGCAAAGTTGTTGTTACAGGTATGGGTAAATCTGGTATTGTTGCCCAAAAAATATCAACTACGATGGCTTCTACTGGCACTTCTGCTGTTTTTCTACATTCGGGAGATGGCATGCATGGTGATGTGGGTATGGTATCTGTAGGAGATGTGGTTATTGCTATAAGTAAATCAGGTCAATCTGATGAGCTGCTTAGTATACTTCGTTACATTAAGAAAATCCGAGTACCTATAATTGCTATAACTGTTAGCACAGATTCAGAACTTGTGCAAATTTCAGATTTAGTACTGGTGACCCCAATTGATAAGGAGGCATGTCCGTTAGATTTAGTGCCAACGTCTAGTACTACAGCTGCCTTAGTGGTTGGAGATGCATTGGCGATAACTCTGATGAAGATGCGCGGTCTTACACCTGAAGACTTCGCTGTTTTTCATCCGGGCGGACAACTTGGGCGAAGGATTCTTACAACAGTCAGTGATATTATGCGTGCTGGTTTAGATAACCCTGTAGTAAATAATAAGGATTCCGTACAGGATATGCTATATCAAATCACTAGTAAGCGTAGTGGTGCGGTGTCAGTGATTAATGATCAAGGTGTTCTTGTAGGACTAGTTACTGATTTTGATATCCGACGTGTGCTTGAACAAGAGATAGATATTTTCAAGTTAAATGTCGCAGATATTATGAACAACAATCCTACGAGTGTTTTCTCAGATGAAAAAGCTTTTCACGCCCTGAACCTTATGAAAGATAGAGGAACCCCTTTTTCAGTACTCCCTGTATTGGATCGTCCGAACAACCAAGTGGTTGGTATGATTCACTTACATGATTTGGTGGCTGCTGGATTGTGAAGACGGTAATTCTATGCAATAGTCTTGACGGTCTCAAAAAACTTCTTGGGCGTCATTCAGTGCCTGTTAGATATATAAATTTAACTCTAACAGAGGAAGGCCAGCGTATAGTTGGATATCTAAGTCAAATGCCCGACGCTGAAGGACTTTGCAAAGAGCAACTTTTCCGAGAACGTAGTGAAAAGTTTAGACAGAAATATATAAACTTTTTTGGGGAACTAAATGTTATCAATCACTCACTTCATTGGTGGGCTATGCCATTTACTGATAAACAATCACTTGTGCGGCCTTGTTTTCGGGATATATTTAATTTCCTTCTTATTGTGGAGTTAGTTAATATCAGTGATCGGTCTTTACTCGTTATCACGGATAACCTAGATTTATCGGATCAGATTAAAGTTTGGTCTCGAAATGTTGATGTGTCGATAGTATCTCGAATTAACCAGAAAAATGCATTAAAGACTTTTGTCAAACGACATACTCCAGTGGGTATTGTTAGAAGTTTTGTCAGAACGTTGGTGTTTTGGATGATGACTCGTGGCTGTAAGCCTGATTCAAATCTTGAAGAAAAACATTTTCTTGTTAGCACTGTTACACATCCTAGTTCTTTTGCCTCACCCAGTGAGTACAAAGATATTTATTTTGGCTCTCTTATAGGGCATTTGTCGAAATCAGAATATAAGCCTTTGGTGTTAGCGTTGGTTTTAGAGAAACCTTTGGAGCAATTTAAAAAAATAAAATCTCTTAAATTTGGAGTGCCAGTTGTACCTTTAGATGCTTGTTTGACATTAAAACATCTGGGCATGTCTTTTTTTCAGGCTTTGAAAGTTTATATTCAGCCCATTAAGGTCAAAGGCAAACTAGAAATTGATGGATTGGATGTTAGTTTATTGATTGAAAGGGCCGTTAAAGATGCTTGTCATTCTGGTGATGTTTTTCTTAACATCAGGTTATATTATTTGGCCCAATGGATTTCTCAAAGGATAAGTATAGCCAAATGTATCTATCCTTTTGAGAATCGCGCGTGGGAGAAGATGCTGCTTCTTGGAATGCGGGCTGTATCTCCCAATTCTCTTATTGCTGGATATCAACATGCTGCTATTACACACGGACACACTAATTTCATGGTTCAGTCAAAAGAAGCTGATATTACACCTTTGCCAGATACAATTTTGACTACAGGTGGGTGGGTTAAGGAGTGGTTAACAAAAGAAAGTAATTATCCGTCTGGAATTATTAGAAAAGCTGGTGCTTTGAGACAGGAACATGTCTCACAATACCAACCTAAAAGTCGAAATGGAAGGATTCGAAAGATATTGGTAGCTCTTGGAACGGGTCTTGAGGAGTATGTTTACTCATTACAGTTTTTGGCAAAAAGTTTTTCGAGTACCAATGACTACGATGTTCGTATAAGACCACATCCAACAATGCCACTCGGTCCTGCAGTAAAATATTCCGGGTTAAATGACCGTGAATTCTTTACAGTAAGTACATGTTCTTTATCACATGATTTTGAATGGGCTGACGTCGTAGTGTATGTATCTTCAACTGTTGGTATGGAGGCTGTTTTGAAAGGTATTCCCGCGATCTATTTGGATTTGGGAGAACCTGTAGGTACAGATTCTATTTTCGCGTGTAAAGATTTTAAATGGTCAGCATATAATCCTGAGGATTTAATGGATATCATAAAACATATAGATAGTTTGCCAGATGATGTCTATAGAGAGACACAAAAACAAGGTCACAGATATGCTCTTTCGTATCTTGAACCTGTTGATGCATCCAACATGTGGAAGTTTTGGGATTTTGAAAAAATTAAATGACGATAAAATAACTGTTTTGATGACTGTTTATAACGGTGAATCATATATTAGAACAGCCATAGATAGTATATTGAATCAGACTTATAAACAATTTCGCTTTTTGATTGTCGACGATGCTTCGACTGATAGTACTCGTAACATTATAGAATCGTATGATGATAAACGAATTGACATGTTGTTCTTGGAAAACAATATAGGACAAACAGCCGCATTGAACGTTGGATTGAAACATATTAAAACTTTGTGGGTTGCTAGAATGGATGCAGATGATTATTCATCCGAAACTAGACTTGCAAAACAGATGAGGCTAATTACAGAGAATGCCAGTATTAGTTGTGTTGGGACATGGGCTTGGACATTTAGAGATGACCCCAAAGTTGTTGAGGGAGAAGTTGTAACTCAATTGAATCATCAGGATATTAAACGAGCTTTGCTCAGGGGATCTCCAATTATTCATGGAAGCCTTTTGGTTAAATTAAGTGTCTTAAATGGTATAGGTGGATATGATGAACGTTACCGCTATGCTGCTGATGTAGAGTTATATGATCGCTTATTGCTCAACTGTATTTCTGCAAATATTCCTGAACAACTACTTGGCATTCGTAGGCATTCTAGCCAAGGAGCACATACAACTCTTGCCTTGAATGAAGGAATTGAAATTCTTTCCAAAAGACTGTGTAACGAAAGATATTCATCGGATGATGTTAAAATTATTAAACTCAGTTTGGCTGGTGCGCTTGTTATACGAGCTAGACGACTATTGGGTAATGGGGAATTCATACAGATGGGTAAAGAATTATTGTCAGCCGGTCGGATTTCTCATACAGGGTTAATATTCGGATTTTTTAGATACTTTATTGGATATACTGTACCAGAACGTCAACGTGCCAGACTTAGAACTTTTTTAGTCAATACTGGGTTGTCGAAACATCCGAATAATTAATTTTTGGCAAAAGTACGTAGCGGCAACATTTAGGTGGGTTTGTGGGTAAAAATTTAAAAAGTTGAGTTGTAAGACAAATGGATTTGAGAAAATATGCAAATGCGCAATCTATTGGAGAAGAAGACATTATTTCGCTTCCTTGGTATCAGCCATATATTTTTAGTGATGACATAGTGTCAGGTGTAGCTCCACAGTTTTTCATGAAAAATGTGGATACTACAATCATCAATCGCAGAAGCCATCCCAAGATTTTTAAGCGATTTTTGAATTTGAATACCAGAATGGGTCTAATGTACCAAGATTGGGCCAAGTCGGTTTGCGAATTAACAGATCTGAATATCAAGAAATCAGATATTTTCGAGATTGCGTGTAATACGGGATATTTATTATTTTGGTTTAAAGAACAAGGTGCCCAAAATTGTGTAGGAATAGATAAACAACAACTTGATACACAAAGAAATATACTCAGGAAAATTACAGGTATAGAAGGTGTAGATTTTCGTGAAGGACGTTGGGATTCAGAAACTCATTTACTTAAAGGACTTGACGTTAAAGAACAGTTTGATGTTGTTATATGTACTGCGTTTGCTCAACATATAAGTGATCCCCTACATCTTATACGTGAGCTTGGGAACAGGACCAAAAAAGTGCTTTTGTTTCATAATTCAGTAGGATATCTTAATCAAGGCATGAGCATTCGGTATAGACCTGTTGAACATCACCAACGTTGGGGTGATGTGTTTCCAAATAACTTAGATACCAGGATATCACGCAAACTCTTGTATTGGAGTCTTAAGGAGTGTGGATTCAAAGAAATAATCCAATTGAAATATTCTAGAAGTTGGTTGCCAAGGCTTTGGTACAACCAATTTGCTACTTTGGTATGTATAAAATAATTTTGTTAGTTATCTAACAAAATTAGGAGTTTTTATCCAAACATGGGAACTCGAATAGATGATAATTTAATGGATGTGGATATGATTAAAAGGGTAATACTATGAGGGATAGAACTATACTGGTGACAGGTGGCGCTGGATTTATTGGTAGCCATTTCATAGAGTATATAGCTAACCATGATACAGATTGTCGTATTATCGTGTTGGATGCACTGACTTATGCGGGACAACTTGAGAATACTCCTGATGAAATAAGAAATTCATCGAGGTTCGAGTTTTGGCAAGGTGACGTTCGCAATGATGCTTTGGTGAATGATTTAGTTCAAAAATCAGATGTTGTAGTACATTTCGCCGCAGAATCACATGTGTCTAGATCTATTTACAACGACCGCGTTTTTTTCGAGACAAATGTTCTTGGCACACAGACTGTGGCAAATGCTGTCGTTAGGCATATCGATCGTATTGATCGATTCATTCATATATCAACGTCTGAAGTGTATGGTACTGGTACGGAAATTCCTATGAGAGAGGAACATCCTATGAATCCAAGTAGTCCATATGGTAGTTCTAAGGCAGGTGGAGATAGATTAGTGTATTCTTATTGGGTAACTTATGGGATACCGGCAGTTATCGTCAGGCCATTTAATAATTATGGGCCACGTCAACACTTAGAGAAAGCGATTCCGCGTTTCATTACTAGGGCAATTAAAGATGAACCTATCACGATTCATGGTGATGGTATCGCAACTAGAGATTGGCTGTATGTTAAAGATCATTGCGAGGCATTGTACAAATTGTTAGATGCCGATTTGTCTGGTGAGTTTGGTCAGTCTATAAATATAGGGACTGGACGAGAAACATCAGTAATTGATATTGCTAAAAGTATTGTTGGTATTTTGGGTAAGCCTGAATCTCTCATTACATATGTGCCTGAAAGGCCAGGTCAAGTAAATAGACATATGGCTTCATATGAAAAGATCAATAAATTAATAAACTGGACTCCCAGCACATCTATAGAAGAAGGGCTCAGGCATACTGTGGATTGGTATATAACTCATCAAGATTGGTGGAAAGCCCTCGAGTGGTTGGCAGTGGTTCCTGTTAGAACTTCAGATGGAACCATAGAACTCCATTAAAATAATCTAGATATTTAGATTTGACAGTATATATTGGAGTTTAACCAGTAAATTTTGCTTCTTAAGGAGATATGTATTTTTGAAAGACACAAATGAGAATGGAAACAAACCTAGGGTGGAATCTGGAACTCATCCAGAAGTCGCCTATTGTGATGCACGAGGAGACATTATTAATGTGCTAGATAGGCCAGTGAGTCATGTAGCTTTGATAACTTCTAAGGCAGGGTCTATACGAGGGAATCATTACCACCCGAAGGACGAACAATATATGTATGTGTTGTCTGGCAGCTTTGAAAGTTTAAGTTGTGATTTAAATATAAATCCCACGCCTCCGACCACTATTAGCGTTTTTGGTGCAGGAGATTTAGTTTATACGCCTCCTATGGTGGCTCATGCTAATAGATATTTGGAAGATACTACGTGTGTTGTTATGACTATTGATTCAAGGGAATCGGATAGGTATGAAGAACATACTATAAAGTTTCAGGTTGTAGAGCATGATTAAGTCAACTAAATCTAAAGTTGTTCTTGTAACGGGAGGAAGTAAGGGACTTGGCTCTGCTCTTGTGAGTAGGTTTGTTTTTGACGATAAATGTTCTGTTGTATCTTGTGCACGTCATTTACCAGCAGGTACTGTTATTGAAAATCCGTCCCACACGTTCATAAAAGCCGATGTGTCTAAAGAAAAAGAAGTTGACAGACTTGTATCAGCTGTTTTGGAAAAACATAATACGATTGATATCCTTGTAAATAATGTTGGATATGGAGGTGAACTCGAAAAAGCATGGCTCATTTCTTCTGAGCAATTTAAAACCCATTGGGTTAATAATTTCATGTCATCAGTTTGGACGACTCGTTTAGTGCTTCCATTGATGCTTGATAAAGGACAAGGTACTATTGTTTATGTATCTTCACAGGCTGGAAAACGAGCTGTACCAGGGGTAAGTGCGTATTCTGCAAGTAAGTTTGCTTTAGTTGGTTTTGCTCAGGCAGTTGCTAAAGAAATTTCAGGCTCTGGAGTAAAAGTTCTTACAGTTTGTCCGGCTGGAATGAATACATCTATGCGGGAAGAATTGTTCCATGATTCGGATAAACAACAGTCTGTTGATACGGTTGCAGGGATTATATCTGATGTTATTTCTGGTGTTCCAGATTTACCAAATGGATCCGAAATCCTCATAAAAGATGGAAAAATAATACATGTTGAATGTTCTAGAACGTTTTAATTGTAGGGTATGTGAAGAAAAATTACCCGCTCCGTTCTTGTCACTTGGAGATCAACCTTTAGCTAATAATCTTTTGGCATATGAAGAGCAATGTGTCGAAAGATATCCACTTGAAGTGATTCGATGTTTAACTTGTAGTCTTGTGCAGCTAAGACACGTTGTTGATCCGTCTGTATTATTTAGTCACTATGCTTATGTGCCTTCAGTTAGTCAGACTATGATTAATCACTTTGAAGATATGTCTGAACAGCTCATGGAATTTTGTAATTCTTACGATAATCCTCTTATTGTAGATATTGGAAGTAATGAAGGATTATTGCTCAGTCAAATTAAATCTAGAAACATTCGTGTTATGGGAGTTGACCCAGCCAAAAATTTAGTGGAAAAGGCTGAAATGAATGGAATCCACACTGTTTGCTCTTTATTTAATTCTACCGCTGTAGAGTCAATTATCCACAAAGAAGGAACAGCGAGCGTAATTACAGCGACAAATGTGTTCGCACATGCTGACGATATTCAATCGTTTATTTCAGATGTTTCAGCTTTACTAAACGAAGATGGAGTGTTTGTTATTGAAGTTCCAGATTTGGAAGAAATGCTGCGTCAGAAAACCTTCGATCTCATATACCATGAACATCTGTCGTATTTTGCCTTATCTCCAATAGTTAGATTACTTGAGAAGAAAAACATGGAAGTGTTTAGAGTTCAGAAAGTAACCAGTCATGGAGGTAGTTTAAGGATATTTTGCCAGAAATTTTCAGGTAAATTGCCAGTTGAGAACTCAGTTTCGAGACGTTTATTTAGTGAGTCTGAATGGTTATACGAAGAACATAGATATTTTGACTTTTCCAATGAAGTTAAGGCATTAAAAATTGCTTTCACAGATCGAATTATGAAACACAAATCACTTGGAGAGCGAATTTCAGGTTATGGACTTCCAGCAAAGGCTAACACGTTGTTAAATTATTGCGGAATAACATCAAGCCAGATAGAGTTCATTGTAGATGATAACCCTTTGAAACAAGGTAACTGGGCTCCAGGTAGTCGTATCCCAATCGTCTCTGCAGATCATCTGGGAGACAACTTAACTGATTGCATTGTTGTTTTCCCTTGGAACATATTGAATGAAATAGAATCTAAATTGAGTGTTTATGATCAAAATAGTCCAGAGATTATTGTTCCGACTATAAAGTCTATGATTGGTGTGTAAAAGTGAATGATGATTGGTTTGGTCGGATATTTTTCATTAATAGGGGCATGTTAAATAATTTAGACCTATACTGCGATTGATTTGTTTGTATTATGAAAATCGTGAACAAAAATCGTATTAGAGTTGCGGTGGTTCAGCCTTTTGTAGTCTATGGTGGAGGAACAGAAGCTATTACCGCCTGGACGATTGAAGCTCTTAAATTAGAATGCCACGTTACTTTGATATCTTTCACGGATGTTAAAGCTCATGAACTGAATCGGTTTTACGGTACTGATATTCGAGAAAACCAATTCTCTCTAAGGCATATTAAAGTACCGTTGATTCTTAGATACACTTCGAGATTCACGGTTTTAAAAGACCACTTGATGATGCGTTATTGCAAATCGATAAATGAACATTTCGATTTGTTTATTAGCATTGGAGGTGCGATGGATTTTGAGTCTAAAACTATACAGTATTTTGCTTTATCTCCTGGTTCGAATTTGGTCAAAATTCTCAGAAAAGGAATAGAGACATCAGTTGGGTATTATCTCTTGAAAAAATCTTTCATGCGTGTATGTGAGTTAATATCCAACTATTCACCTAGTCGTGTGAAAAACAATATCACTTTGGTTGCGTCTGAATGGCTAGGAAGGTTAATTGACGAGATATATTCTATAACCGATTACAAAGTGGTTTATCCTCCAGTACAATCTTCTTCTCGTGCAACATCATGGCATAGTAGGACTGAGGGATTTTTATGTGTTGCTAGGATATCTCCTGAAAAACAAATCGAAAGAGTTGTTGAGATAATCAAGATTGTACGTAGCAAAGGGTTTCATGTAACTCTTCACGTTGTGGGAAGAACAGATAATCACGAGTATTTGAAAAAAATCAGACAGTTAAGTGGAGAGAATTCCTATTGGTTGTCAATAGAAGGGGTTTTGGGGAAAGATGAACTTGTTAAACGTATGAATGAATACAAATATGGCATAAGTGCTGCTACGGGTGAGCCATTTGGAATGGCGGTTGCCGAAATGGTTCAATCTGGATGTATCGTTTTTGTGTCTGATACAGGAGGCCAAAGAGAAATTGTAGATATGCCAGAATTAATATTCAAAGATGTTCATGATGCTGTAGGGAAAATAATCGAAACATTGAACAGTTCAGGATCAGAAATGGAACTAATAGAGTGCCTTGAAACTAAAGGCAAGAGATTCTCTGTACAGAATTTCTGTCATATGATTAAAAAATCTGTTTATGAAGCATTAGATGCCAAGTAATTAGTGGTCAATCTTATAATTTGCCTGCATACTAAAATTTAATATTGGATAATGGAAATTACATGGACATAGAAGACTATTCACAGCGATTCCAGTTTTATGATGGAGTCATTCCGGAAATACTCTCATCATTTCTAACCAGCGTAAAATGGACCACTTTGCTTGATTTAGGTTGTGGAGATGGCGCTTTGTTGGACGCATTGAAGAATCAAGGTTACTTGCAAGGTAAGTCTGTTAATGCGGTTGATTTGTCAGAAAACAGAATTGATTTGGTTAGACAATATAATCCAGAATTCACGTGCTATGTGGGAGACGCATGTAGCACGCAATTTCCAGATTCCAGTATGGATTTTGTGATTTCTACACAGGTGATAGAGCATGTTGATGACGATGAAAATCTAGTCCGTGAAGTTTACAGACTTTTGAAACCTGGAGGTATAGCTTATATATCAACTATATTCAAGAAATGGTATGGGTGGTATTTTTATCGTTGCCAGGGTAAATGGGTTATAGATCCTACACATTTGAGAGAATATACGGATGATGAACAGTTATTGGACGTTTTTAGTCGTGCCGAATTGGAATTTGTAGTGAGTAGTAAATCCTTAGAATACAGGTCAATTGTAGACTTTGTTATGAGACGAATCGGGGTTAATAGAGACGTTTATAGTAGTGGGATACTCAAAAGCCTTAGAAACATAAAACTTCCTATACCTGGATACTACTGTTGGGAGTTAGTGGTCAAGAAAACCTATGACTAATTCAGTTTCTAAGTCAAACGTACGTAAACCGTATAAAGTAATGATAATTGCTCCTACTTGTTTTTACTACCAAACTCCGCTGTTTCAATCACTTCAAGATAATCAAGGTATTGATTTGATAGTGTTATATTGTTCTGATGAAGCCTTACGTTCTATTGATATCAAAAAGATGTACAAGACTAGCGATAATTGGGGTGTTGAGTCAGATCTCCTGAAGGGGTATGACTATAAATTTATCAGAAATTATTCGCCGATACCATCTTATATGAAGTGGCCAATTGGGTTGCTGAATCTAGGTATATGGAACGAGATTAAAAATTATAAGCCTGACGCTATTATATTACAAAGTTGGACTAATCCAACGTGGTGGATGGCTGCTTTAGCTGGTTTAGTTTTCAAAATTCCAGTGTTTTTGATGACTGACCAAAACATGTTTCCAGAGTTGTCAAAGTCTAAGTGGAAATTGATTTTAAAGAAGTTTTTGTTAGGCAAATTGCTTTTCCCAAGAGTAACAGGGTTTTTGTGTTCAGGCACACAAAACAAGAATTTGTATAAACATTATGGCGTGGCTGAACATAAATTAGTTGATTTTGCATTCTCGTGGGGATATCGTCCAATGTTCGATATATATGATGAATTGATAGCCGAAAGAAAAGAAATTAGAAAATCTTTAGGTATCAAACAAAATGAGTTTGTGATCTCCTATATTGGCCGTATGAGCTATGAAAAGGGAGTATTTACCTTGCTAAAGGCTTATGAGCAATTGGATTTGCCGCACAAATCTTTGGTTTTAATTGGAGATGGACAAATGACTAAGGATTTAAAGGATTATGTAATTAGACATAATATAGAATCGGTACGTTTCCTTGGGTTTCAATCTAGGTCGGAAATTTACAAGTCATATGTTATTCCTGATGTTTTGGTGTTGCCTTCGTTACGAGAGTCCTGGGGTATAGTCATAAATGAAGCTTTGTGTTTTGGACTGCCGGTTATAGTTTCCAGATCTGTTGGAGCTGCGGAAGATCTTTTGGTTGAAGGCGAAAATGGTTACTACTTTGAATCTGAAAATGTACTGGAATTAGTTCAGGCAATAAATAAATTTGTCAGTTTACCTGATGAATCCAAATTAAAAATGAAACAGAAGTCAAGAGATATTGTAAAGAAGTGGATTGACAGAGATTTGCCCGGAAATATGATTAAGTTCATGGATAATGTCTCGAATAAGAATTAGGTAATGTTTGGTTAATGAATGCAATCTAACGTATTCTTCGAGGTTTTTAGATTAGGTTCATTTCGATATTATAGGAGGAATTGAAATTACGACTGTAGTTGCTATACCTGCAAGATTGGAGTCAACTAGATTCCCCAGGAAAATCCTTGCTGACATTCATGGGAAGCCGATGTTGTGGCATGTTTATCAAGGTGTTTTACGGGCTAAGTTAGTGGACAGGATTTTAATTCTCGTTGATAGTGAAGAAGTATACGAAATAGCATCTTCCTGGGGTGCTGACGTCATAATGACTTCAAGACAATGTTCATCAGGTACAGAACGTATAATATCGGTTATTGACCAACTGAATGCCGATATTATCGTAAATGTTCAGGGTGATGAACCTCTTATTAGAGGTGATGTTATTGATACTATGATAAAAACCTTAGAAACAAGTGCTGCCGATATGGTTACACCAATCAGTAGGATTAATCGTGTAGAAGACTTGGAGGATTTTAATGTGGTTAAGGTGGTGCGAGATTTCAATGGATATGCGTTATATTTTTCGCGTAATATGATTCCTTACGTGCCTGGTATTCCTAATGATCGATACGTGTCTGAGGTGCCATTTTGGGTTCATATGGGTGTGTATGCATACCGACGTAACGTCTTGGTAGAATATAACAGCTTGCCTAAGGCTATTTTGGGTAAAGTAGAAAACTTAGAGCAACTTAGATTTTTAGAGAATGGCAAACGCATTCTTACGGTTGAAATTGATTATAGCCCTTGTGGAGTGGATGTGCCGGCCGATTTACAAATCGCTAAGGACAGATTGGAAAATATGATAAAAAAATAAATGTTCACGAGTATTTCAAACAACGTTAATCTAAAGGATTTTAGGAGTAATGGTATATAAAGTGAATGTCGAAAAGTATAATCAGTGGGATGAAGCATTTCAGCCGTTTCAACCTCTTGAATCACCGGTTGAAATTGGCAATGTAAGAATTGGAGACGGGTCCTTATCTCTTATCGCTGGTCCATGTGCAATAGAATCAGAGGCTCTATGTCTTAATGTGGCTGAATATCTATCTGATATGTGCACTAAATTAGGTATATCTTACGTTTTTAAAGCTTCCTTTGATAAGGCCAATCGAACTTCTCTGAATTCATTTCGTGGCTTTGGTATGGATCGAGGACTTGAAGTGTTAGCCAAAATAAAAAATCAAATTGGCGTGCCTGTGTTGACTGATGTACATGAAGTTGAACAGGTTAAAGATGTATCAAAAGTTGCTGATGTTGTGCAGATTCCCGCCTTTCTATGTCGCCAGACTGATTTATTGTATGAGTGTGGTAAATTTGCCAAAATTGTAAATATTAAAAAAGGTCAATTTCTATCTCCTGAAGACATGAAATATGCAGCGGAAAAGGTTACAAGTTCCGGATGTAAAAATGTTGTATTAACAGAAAGAGGTGCTGCATTTGGATATAGAGATTTAATTGTAGATTTGCGCAGTTTAACCATAATGAGAACACTTGGGCATCCTGTTTTATTTGATGCAACTCACAGTGTTCAACAGATGGGAGGAGGAGGAGGATATTCAAGTGGAAAGACTGAATTCATACCTACTCATGTTAGAGGCGCAGTAGCGGTTGGAGTGGATGGTATGTTTGTTGAAACTCATCCTGAGCCGGAAAAAGCTTTATCTGATGGTACTACGATGGTACCTCTTTCTCAAATGCCTAAACTTTTAGAAATGGCACTACGAATACATTCAACTCATCAGTAATAGGTTAAGTTGTGAATTACAAACATATACCTCAGGAACTTGTAGGATTAGCCAAAAAATTACGGATGGTTTTGCTTGATGTGGATGGAGTTTTAACTGATGGAGGCATAGTCCTGATTGATGGCGATGGGGAAGCAAAGCGATTTGATGTAAAAGATGGCATGGGTATCAAATTGGCTCAAGCTGCTGGCTTAACTGTCGCAATAGTTACTTCAAGGTATTCTAAGATAGTTGAACGTCGGGCTCATGAGTTGGATATTACTGAAGTTTTTCAAGAAGTTGATTGTAAGCATGATGTTTTGAAGCCATTGATTGATAAATATGATATCAATGCATCGGAAGTTTCTTTTATAGGTGATGATCTTCAGGATATGTCTATTATGAAATCTGTTGGAATACCTATATCAGTTAGAAATGCGACAGATATAATAAAAGATTGCAGTGTGTATGTAACTGACGCAAGTGGGGGATATGGAGCGGTTAGAGAAGCCGTAGAATGGATCTTAGATCTTCGAGGTGACAAGGAAGAGGTATACAAACGTGTTACTGGTTAAAAGTTGCCTGTTGCATCTTGGACAAATGGACTTGAAGATATTATAGGGAGTGAAATAGTGACTGATTTTGGAATTAAGGGTAAGAATATATTGATCACTGGTGGCACAGGTTCCTTTGGAAAGAAATGCGTAGAAGCACTGATTAGAAAAGGACCGCCGGACAGGTTAGTGGTTTTTAGTAGAGATGAACTTAAACAATATGAGATGAGCCAACAAATCAATCATCCTGCCATACGTTTTTTCATTGGTGATGTAAGAGATAAAGAAAGGCTTTATAGGGCTATGGACGGAGTTGATGCTGTTATACATGCTGCGGCGTTGAAGCAAGTGCCTGCATGTGAATACAATCCATTTGAGGCTGTTAAGACAAATATAATAGGCGCCGTTAATGTTATTGATGCTGCTATTGACAGAGGAGTAAAAAGAGTAATTGCTGTAAGTACTGATAAAGCTGTTAGTCCCATAAATTTATATGGTGCTACTAAATTATGTGCTGAGAAACTTTTTGTTCAAGGCAACATATATTCTGGATATAATCCTACTATATTTAGTTGTGCGCGCTATGGGAATGTTTTTGCTAGCAGAGGTAGTGTGGTTCAGTTGTTTATGCATCAGAAGTCTACTGGAGTTATTACTATAACTGATAGAAGAATGACTCGGTTTTGGATAACACTTGACCAAGGAGTTGATTTTGTCATCAGGTCTTTACAGAATATGCAAGGAGGAGAGATTTTTATCCCCAAAATACCTAGCATGAGCGTTACTGATTTAGCAGAAGCGCTTGCACCTGGATGTGATATCAAAATAACTGGTATAAGACCAGGCGAGAAAATACATGAATTACTTGTGTCCCCAGATGAATCTAGGAATACTTTAGAGTTTCCTGACATGTTTATTGTTAAACCTCCTGAAAATGTTATCAATTGGAAAAATCCTAAAGGGAATGAAGGCAAGGAATTACCTGATGGGTTTAGTTATGGAAGTGATAACAATACAGATTGGTTAACTGTCGCTCAGATTAGAGATATGGTTGGTTAGTAGGGAGGTTCGTTTCAGAGCTTTGGATATAATTGACCCAGACAAGGAAATAATTGCACTTGAGGGTGGTATACCGGTACGTGCCACTCGTTTACCCTATGGCCTTCAATATGTGAATGATGAAGATATTGAAGCTGTCACCCAGGTGCTTCGGTCAGATTGGATTACCACCGGTCCAAAAGTGGAAGAGTTTGAAGAAGCAACGTCTCGCTATGTTGGCGCTAAATATGCGGTTTCTTTTAGCTCTGGAACTGCTGCTCTACACGGAGCTGCGTATGCCGCTAAATTAGGTTCAGATGATGAAGTTATAACTACTCCATTAACATTTTGTGCTACTGCGAATAGTGCATTGTATGTAGGTGCCAAACCAGTTTTTGCTGATGTTTCTGAAGACACATTAAATATAGACCCCAAAAATATCCATCAAAAAATCACCTCACGTACAAAAGCCATAATACCCATAGATTATGCTGGTCATCCAGCTGAGATAGATACAATTATGGCACTTGCAGAAGAATTTGAACTAACTGTCATTGAAGATGCGTCTCATGCCATTGGGTCTGAATATAAAAGTAGAAGAATAGGTGGACTGAGTCATATGACGGTGTTCAGTTTTCATCCAGTTAAGCATATAACTACGGGTGAAGGGGGTATGGTTACTACTGATAATCCAGAATTTGCGAATCGTTTAAGAAAGTTTAGAAACCATGGCATTAATAGGAATTTCGAAAACCAACCTGATAAAGCAGAAAAACAATGGTACTACGAAATGGATGATTTAGGTTTTAACTATCGCCTTTCTGACATATCGTGTGCGTTAGGATTGTCGCAATTAAAGAGATTACCTGAAAACATATCAAGAAGACGAGATATTGTAAGTAAATACAACTCAGAAATCTCTAAAATCACAGGATTGATTACTCCAACAGAACGTGTAGATAACAGAAGTGCTTGGCACATTTATCCTTTAAGATTTGACCTTGCCAAATTTAAAGTTGGAAGAACTTCAATATTCCGTGCTTTGCGCGCTGAAAATATACATGTCAATGTTCATTATGTTCCAGTTCACCTTCATCCATACTATAGAACCAAATTTGGTTTTCGTGGAGGAGAATATCCTGTTGCAGAAAGTAATTATGAAAGACTTATAACATTGCCATTATTCCCAACTATGACAGATCAAGATGTAGAAGATGTTTTGTCGGCTGTGAATAAAATTTGTAGACACTTTACTTAAATGAACCACATATGAAATACGATGATTTGATGTATAGATTTTGTTTAATTAGGCTGATTTAAATGTTTGTCAACCGAATTATTTATCAGTTGTATTCCATGGCACGTTGGATAGCTCGTACGCTTGGATTTATCAAGCCTTTGCGTAAATACTTAGGTCCATTAACAGGTCGATTAATGTTCGATATGTTCTCTTATGGGAATCAGCAAATCATGGTACGAGGACATGTTATGAAACTTGCTGCACAAGGCAGGTTTCCTCCCGCCAATATGGTTAGAGATAACTATGAAAAGCAAACGACAGAATTGTTTGAACGTATCGTAAAACCTGGAATGGTAGTGTTTGATATAGGAGCACACGTTGGATATTACACTTTACTTGCTGCTAGGCAAATTGGAGATACTGGAGAAGTCCATGCTTTCGAACCAGAACCGAGTAACTTTAATTTGTTGGCACAAAATGTTGAGTTTAATAACTATCAAAATGTTGAATGTGTAAACAAAGTTGTGTCAAATGATACCGGTTCAACAGAACTTTTCTTAACATCTTTAGATAATGGTAGATACAGTATTTATAATCATGGTTTGCCAAAAAACCGGAGCGTTTTAACCCAATCAATTTCATTGGACGACTATGTGAATGAGAAAAACCTAACCAAAATCGATTTGATTAAAGTAGATGTTGAAGGAGCTGAAACAGATGTATTGAATGGAGCAGTCAAATTATTGAACAACCGTAATGTTAGAAATGTGATAATAGAATTTAATCCTGGATTGCTCCAAAATGCAGGTGTGTCGCCGCGTGAATTTTTAGTTAAACCATCTTCATGGCGATTCAATATTAGTTATATTGATGAAGATAAAGGATTATTGCATTTACCAAAAGATGATGTTGATAGTTTTATCGGTGAATTATTGAAGAATGAAGCTTCTGTAAATTTGTTTTGGACGCAATGATGTCTAGAGAACGTGTACTGGCTTGTGTTTTTACTTGTTGTCCTCCAGGCACAGATGGATTTAAAGGAGGAGAAGACACTTTAGGGTGGAATTTACTAAGGCAAATTGCTCGTTTCCATGAAGTTTGGGCTATAACTAACTCTGATGCACGTCAGAGTATAGAACAAATAACTAAGAAAGAATCTGTAACTAATATTAATTTTTGTTATGTTGGATTGCCAAATTGGATGAAACCTCTTTTAGGGTTCCAGGGAGGGCATCAATTTTATTACTATATTTGGCAGATAAAGGCATATTTTGTGTCCAGGGCATTGCATCACCAAGTAAGGTTTGGTTTATTTCATCACATAACGTATGCAAATGATTGGATGACCAGTTTTATGGGAGCTTTATTGCCGATTAGATATGTACGTGGCCCTGGAGGAGGTGCTCATCGCACTCCCAAATCGTTAGAAAAAGAGTATATGTTGAAAGGTCGGATTTGGGAAAAAATCAGAAGTATTTCTCAATGGATTTTCAAACATGACCCTATGTTTGTATTAGGACAATCTCGTGCGGGTGCTATTTTGGTATGCAATCGAGAGTCTATTTCAAAAATGCCACGTCGCTGGGTGAACAAGGTGCATTTTTTCCCTGTCAGTGGAGTATCTACTCATGATCTTTCTTTAGCAAATTCACCAAAGCCTAGGAATACTAAATTTCAGGTTTTGTCTGCAGGTAGTTTAATTAGAGTTAAGGGATTTGGTATAGCTCTCAAAGCTTTCAAGGAATTCACAAATAAATACCCTGAATCAGAGTTTAGTATTATTGGTAGTGGGCCAGAACAATCTCAAATAGAGGCAACCATTCATGATTTGAACATATCATCCAAAGTTTTCTTAAAACAATCAATGCCGAGATTAGAACTGTTGTCTGAAATGGCGACTTGTGACGTGTTTCTGTTTCCAAGTTTGAGAGACGGTGGAGGAACTGTAGTTATTGAAGCTATGGCGATGAGTAAACCTGTGATTTGTCTAGATACTGGTGGGCCTGGTATGCATATTAATGATGATTGTGGTGTTAAAATATCTACTCATTCTTCTGGACACGTTGTTAGCGATATATCCAAAGCTCTGGAGCGATTGTATTTAGATGAACCGTTACGTGTACGATTAGGAGAAGCTGGTAGAAATAGAGCCGAACGAATTTATCATTGGGATCGTTTGGGAGATCAACTAAAAGACATATATGAATCTGTTCTTCAGCCTGAAGAACAGGAATGACTTAACATGAACTGGATACTCATAAAAAATCACCGATTTTTCCCGATGGCAGTATTTTTAATTCCTTTTTTGATGTGGGTTGGATTATGGTTTAGTTTGAATGCTGGTCCACTCTCTCATTTAACCAATTTCCGTGATCTATTCGTGTTTTTGCAAGGAGTTCGGGGTGCCTTCCCAATTTTGTGTTCATTTTTAGTTGTATTGATTATCTTTACCAATCCACAACGAATTAAATTGAATAAATGGATTCTTGTTGGCCCGTTAGGATTCATGTCCTTGTATGGTTTGGCGGGAATCATTGCATCAGTTATGTCACCGGATGCGTCTGTGTCTTTATACTGGTCGGTCATGTATCTGTCAGTTCCATTAGTATTGTTGTTGATTATGCAGGATATAAACCCATTAGATAGAATTAGTACTGTTTTAAGGATTAACTGGACTATTATGCTTGTGGCTTTATTCATAGTGTATCTTTTCGCGTTAATAAAGTTGGATTTTGACGCTTTCATTTTACAACCTTCGGTTTGGTTTAAATGTCATGAACATACTTGGTTCGATGATTCTGGACAGCTATTGAGAAGTACGTCGGTCGGCCGTTATGCTGCTATCGCAGGATTGATATGTTTAGGTCAGATATGGGTGCCAAAATGGAGGTACTTCGGCATCTTTGGATTTATTGCTGCGATTGTAATGTTATTTTATGCTGGTTCTAGAACACCTCTCATTGCTTTTGGTGCGGCTTTACCTATTTTTGCAGTTTTTTATGCAGGTAAAAAAATCGCACTAGCTATTTTACTTGGTTTGTTTTTTGTGTTACCTATAATCTGGTTCACTGGTATGCATCGTTCAGTGCTAGATGATTGTCTTTTTAGAGGCGAGATGCCGGATTGGCTATATGGGCCAGCTTCTAGAGAGTTAAGCCTAGTAGAAGAAAAGGTAGAAAATACTTCCCTATCGATTAATGCTCCTGTTACCGCAGCTACATTTGCGTTAGAAAAAGTACATGGTTTCTTTGGAACTGGAAAAGGCAGGAATGAAATTGAATTAGGCAAGTGGGTGTTTGTTTCAACTGAAACAGGTGAAGAAATCATTTTTGAGCTTTCAGAAGATGGGAATATACGTGTTATGAGTGAGTCAGGCAACATAGCTGACCAATCAAATTTAAGTGGTGATGATACGTCATTCCTAATTGCACTTAATGAAGGCACCTTTAAGAAAGGAGAAACAAGTATCGATATTTCTGAAGGTGAATGGTGGATTCATGTTGATTTACCTAATTTGGAAAACCTTGAGGACTCAACTTTGTTAGAAGGATCTAAAACAGAAGGATCTAAAACAGAAGGATCTAAAACTGTAAGGAACTTTCTCATAGAAGAACCTGAAATAGAAGAACCTGTTTCTGCTATTGTGGTACATCTTTATGTGCCTCTTAGCGGTCGATCTTCGGTTTGGCAAGAAGGGCTAAAGTTATTTTGGGAGTCCCCCATTTTAGGATATGGATTTCATGCAGATCGTTTGAAACTTAATGCTCATATGCATAATTCATTACTGCATGCAATGGTGCAGACTGGTTTGGTTGGTACAATTCCATTTGTGACGGCTTTAATATTAGGATGGATTGCATTGATAAAAGTATTTATTGTTCGCCATACTTTACCACTAGTTCATCGACATCTTGTGGTACAGGCGTGCGCTTTGTTGATGTTTTTGTCGCTAAGAACAATTCCAGAATCAACTGGAGCTTTTTTTGGAGTGGATTTATTACTTCTCATCCCAATACTTTTGTATTTGTATATTGTCAGCGTGAATTATGGTAGAAACATTAATTTCAAATTCAGATTACCCGAAAAGTTAGTTTGGTAATATCTTTAAATAGAACGTCAATTAATAGATTGAAAAATCAAATTGCATTGAATATTCTATACTATTCATTAATATTACTTATGGAGAAAGATTAGTAGACCATGATAATTATTAGGCCACGGTATCTCGTTCAGAGTTTGTTCAATAGTTTAGGGTACCAGGTTGTGAAAATTCGCCATAGAACTGAAATACCGTATGATATGGATCAAGATTTCAAGGAAATTTATTTCAAAACCAGATCTTTTACGCAGACTGCTATATCTAATATGTATGCAATGTACTCGAGCGTAAAATATCTGGTGGAAAATAATATACCTGGAGATATAGTTGAATGTGGTGTATGGAAAGGAGGGAGTGCGATGATAGCTGCCCTTGCGTTGGCTAATATGAAAGAAACAACGAGACGGTTATGGTTATATGACACATATGAGGGAATGACTGAACCAAGTGATGCAGATGTTCAAGCCTTTGACGGCCTAATGGCTCGTAAGAGGTGGGAGTCGGCTATAGAAGGGGATGTTAATTCGTGGAATTATGTTTCCTTGGAAGAAGTCATGGAGAATGTACTTTCTACAAAATACCCTAAACAGAACATAGATTTTGTCAAAGGTAGGGTAGAGGATACAATTCCAAAGTTTATGCCAGAGAATATCGCGCTTTTGAGACTAGACACGGATTTCTATGAGTCAACAGCTCATGAATTAATTCATTTGTTCCCAAGACTCTCAAAACAGGGAGTACTTATCATAGATGATTATGGATGGTGGAAAGGTTCTCGTAAGGCCACAGATGAATATATAGAGGCAAATAAAATCCCTCTTTTGTTGAATCGTATCGATGAGGGTGCAAGGATAGCAATAAAAACTTAGGTTTATTGGGAAATTTGAGCAAATCTTTGT
This sequence comes from uncultured Dehalococcoidia bacterium, assembly GCA_964605345.1. Classification (GTDB taxonomy): domain Bacteria; phylum Chloroflexota; class Dehalococcoidia; order Lucifugimonadales; family CAZSCD01; genus CAZSCD01. The sequence continues at coordinate 13,142 of CAZSCD010000012.1, read as the reverse complement.
TTAAAGTGAATTATGAAACATAATTGTGTTGTGGTACTGTATTTAACAGTTGGATATGGATTACAAATTGATTAAACAAGAAATCGAATGCCAAGCATGTGCTTCTAATAGCCTAGAGCCTGTTTTAGATCTTGGTCATCAGCCTCTGTGCAACGAATTTTCTCCAAGCAACGTAGCGAAAATTCCTCAAATGTTCTATCCATTGTGTTTGTACTATTGTTTGGAATGTTCTCTTGTACAACTTGGACATGTTATTCCAACATCAGACACATTCGGAGGGCAGTACACGTATCTTACTGGCTCTAGTAAATCGTTAGTAGAATATTACGACTTGCTGGCTCGTACTATTTTTGATCAGTTATGCTTGAATGAAGGAGACGTTGTTGTAGACATAGGTTCTAACGATGGTACTTTTTTGAAGTCTTTTCAGTCCTTGGGGTTGACAGTATTGGGAGTAGAAGGTGCAATTCAACCTGCTCAGGCTGCATTAGAGAAAGGTGTTCCTACTATAGTTGATTTCTTTGGGCCTGGGATATCCAGGAAGATTGAAGATAGCTTACCTGAAGGAAGCAAAGTACGGTTGATTGTTGCTATGAATGTGCTTGCTCATACTGACAATATAAATGATTTTTTGTCTGAAGTCGTTGGATTAATGGACGAAGATACCATATTGATTAGTCAATCTCATTGGTTGATGGAATTAATGCGTAAATTTGAGTTTGACACTATTTACCACGAACATCTTAGATATTACACATTAAGTAGTTTGATTAACCTGTTTAAAAGGCATGGCTTGAACATTTCGGATGTTGAGATTAAAGATTTCTATGGTGGATCCATACTGACTTATGCTACAAAATCAATAGGACATTCTTCATCTAAGGTGTTGGAGGTTTTAGATAATGAAAGACAGATTGATGTAAGGAATGCTTTCAAGGAAATGAAAAAGGTTCTTTTAGATAATAAGATTAGCCTATTAAGCTTATTGGTTAATCTTAAAGCTTCTGGTAAAAGAGTTGTTGGGATAGGAGCTCCTATGAAAGCGTCTACCTTGCTAAATTTTTATGGGGTGACCTCTGATTTAGTCGAATACTTAGCCGAAGTTAACGAACTTAAAGTTGGGACGTACGTTCCAGGAGTTCATATTCCGGTAGTGCATGAAGATCAGGTATTCGAAAACCAGCCAGATTATGCCATGATACTTTCTTGGAATATGTCTGAAGCTATAATTTCAAACTTCCGAACTTTGGGATATAAAGGTAAATTTATAATACCCGTACCACGTATTGAGGTCTTAGAATGACTAATTTAGAACATTTATCTAATCGTTTGCAAGGTGCCCGCATAATTGTTACTGGTGCATCAGGTTTTATTGGATTGAATTTGCTCAAAAAGTTAAGTGCGTATAATGCTAGTATATTGGTTATAGATCGTAACCAACCGACTGAACATATACCGCGGGTTGAATTTGAATGGGCTGATTTGAGGCATTTGAACAAAGTATACGAGGCGGACTTTTTGATTCATTTAGCTGCTATAACAAATAGTGGATATGCTGAAAAGTATCCGTTGGAAACGTATGAAGTGAACGTTTTGGGTACAGTTAATTTGCTCAATCATGTGAAAATAAAAGAACGGATTCTTTTTCCATCTACGGCTCTCATATATCAGGCTTCAGAAATCCCATTAGACGAACATTCGGTAATGGATGTTTCTGCGACTTATGCGCAAAGCAAATTTATAGGGGAACAGATAACCGAATTTCGTTCTAAATTAATGGAAGTCCCATATACAATTGTTCGTTTCTTCAATATATATGGACCTGGTCAGCAATCTATGTATATAGTTCCACAGATATTACGACAGGTGTTTGAAGATCGAGTTGTAGTCTTAAGAAACGGTTCTGTTATGAGAGATATGTTATATGTAGAGGATTGCATGGATGCAGTCATAAAACTCCTTGGAACGGACAAAGCTAAAAATTCGATTTTCAATATTGGATCTGGTCGTAAAGTTTCTATTTTGGATATCGCAAAATCAATTGTGTCAGTATCTAATTACAAGGATGTTGAAATACAAGACAAAAAAGAAAGCATATATTTATCCCCATCAATTATTATGGCCAATATTGGGAAATTACAGTCGACTGTAGATTGGTGTCCACAAACTTCCTTAACTGACGGTTTTGAAAAGACTTGGAAATCTTATATTGGGCCCATTTAATGATTAAGATAACAGAGTTGAAATTACCTGTTTTATGTATGATATGGCAGTCGATATAGGAAATCTTTCGTGTATTCAAGTTTTAGGTACTAGAATACATGTTGTTCATATACCAGAAATCATTGAGATAATGATTCAGTGGATCGAATCCAAAAATAAAAAATGCCATCAGATTGTTAATACTGGCATGCATGGTGTTATGGAAGCCCACAGGGATCCTGAATTCAAATCTATTCTTAATTCAGTTGATTTGATGGCTCCTGATGGCATTCTTGTAGCTTTAACATCCAGACTCAAGGGTCATCCTATAAAAAAAGAAAATACTGGTCCAGGTTTGATGTGGAAATTTAGTGAGTATGCTGATAAAAAAGAATACAAATATTTTCTTTATGGTGACACAGAAGAAACTCTCAAACAGTTAACTGTAAAATTGACAGAAGAGTTTCCAGGTATTAGGTTAGTTGGTGCGCATTCCCCACCATTTCGTTCTCTTACAGATGAAGAAGATAAATTACTTGTTAGTGAAATAAATCATGCGAACCCTGATGTTTTGTGGGTAGCTTTAGGTACGCCTAAACAAGATAGATGGATATTTGAACATCTGGAAAGACTTGAAGTTCCAGTTGCAATTGGCGTAGGGGCAGCTTTTAAGTACACTGCGGGTATAATGGATAGATCTCCTATGTGGTTGAGTCGATTGGGCTTTGAATGGTTGTGGAGATTAATTCATGAACCCAAAAGGGTGTGGAGAAGAATTTTTATAGATGCACCACAGTTTATGTTTTTAGTTGCCATGGAATTATTTAGAGTTAGTAAATCATCGTAAGGAGCATTCTTATGGAAAGACGAGCCCTTGTCACGGGTGCGGGGGGATTCATTGGGCACCATATGGTCAAATATTTAATTTCATTGGGTTATTGGGTTAGGGGAGTAGATATCAAATATCCGGAATATCAATCCTCTCCCGCAAACGAATTCGAGATTTTGGATTTGCGTAAATGGGATAATTGTTTGCTAGTAACTCGCGGTGTTGACGAAGTAATTCATTTGGCTGCAGATATGGGTGGGATTGGGTATATTAACTATCACCATGCTGATGCAGCCAGAAATAACGTTTTGATCAGCACACACATGCTTGAATCAAGTCGTAAAAATGATGTATCTCGTTTCTTTTTTGCGAGTTCTGCTTGTGTGTATCCTCAGTATCGTCAGGATTTGACTGATGTTACGTCACTTAAAGAAGATGATGTTTTTCCAGCAGAACCTGACGAAGGTTATGGTTGGGAAAAATTATTTACCGAGAGGCTGTGTAAGTATTACACATCCGATTACGGATTTGAAACTAGAGTAGCACGATTTCATAATGTTTATGGACCGCTTGGCACCTACGATGGAGGTCGTGAAAAAGCACCTGCGGCGATTTGTAGGAAAGTGGCATTGGCAAAAGATGGAGATGAGATAGAAATATGGGGTGATGGGCAACAGACCCGGTCATTTATGTATGTGGATGATTGTACTGAAGGAATACATCGTATGATGCAAGCAGACCATGGAGAACCTCTAAATCTTGGAAGTGACAGGTTAGTAACTATAAACCAATTGGTAGATATCGTTTGTGCTATAGCTGGTAAATCTCTTATTAAGACACACAATTTATCTGGAGCCCAGGGCGTTCGTGGTCGCAATAGTGACAACACACGTATAAGGGAAATTTTGAAGTGGGAACCTAAGATATCTTTAGAAGAAGGTTTACTAGATACATATAAATGGATTGAAAAGGAATTGAATCAGGCACGTACGTTAACTTCATGAACCATACTGAATAGAGTGTAATGTTATGAGGGACGGTCATAAACAGAAATCTAGAAGTGGTCAATATAAATTGTGGTTCGACTATTTTATTTTAATAGTTGTTCATGTAAGTGTTTTCCCATTATGGATAGTTTTATGGACCGTGATTCCTGTACTGATTTGGCTTGGAGATAGAGGTCCTATATTTTATAGACAAGAAAGAGCAGGCAAAAATGGAAAACCTTTTAAGATTCTAAAGTTTCGTACTATGGTGTTTAATGCAGATCAAGTTGGGCCTGTTTGGACTACACAGGATGACCCGAGAGTTACAAAGATAGGTAAAATTCTAAGACGTACTGCACTCGATGAATTGCCGGAAATTCTTAGTGTTTTAAGAAGAGACATGAGTTTGGTTGGCCCTAGAGCGTTGGACGTTGTTGAACAAAAGGTGTTTGAACAACAAATCCCAGAATTCAAAAAACGCCTTGAAGTTCTTCCAGGACTTACTGGGCTGGCTCAAGTCTATGACCTGAGTGATGATGCCCATATCAAACTTAGACATGATATAGAATATTTGAATCGTATGAGCCCATGGTTGGATATTAAGTTATTACTGTTTTCGTTAAGGAATACTTTAACTGCTCGTTGGGATAGTAGAATTGCTAAGCCCAAATAAAGGTATCACGAAACGCAATTAATATAATCCTTGTTTTAAAAACATGTACATATTAATTAACAATAACAATGTGTACTGCCATTAATTCCATCGAATATTTTAATGTTCAATACATTGTTTGACCAGTTACGATTAACGGAGATCAGATTTGATTTTACAGTCTAAGTTAACTTTTATTGATGAATGTCTATTATGGATTTAGAAATTTGAGAGGCAATATTACCAATTGAAAACATACTTGGTTTTTAGCGTCAAATTTGGCGTCGTTTTATCATTGCTTATGCCACTAATTGTTACCAGTGGAACTTTGTATCCATTTATTGTTGGTAAGGCTGTTTATAGTCGAATTGTAATCGAGATAACATTTGGATTGTGGTTAGTACTAGCATATTATTACCAAACTTATCGGCTAAGACGTTCATGGTTGCTGATCCTCTTTGTAGTTTATGTGATTGTTGCATTCCTTTCTGCAGTTAATGGAGTAAGTTTCCATAGGAGTTTTTGGTCAACATTTGAACGTATGCAAGGTGTGTATGATTTACTACATTGGCTTGCTCTAACAGTAGTTATTGTATCTGTCTTCCGCAACGTTTCCCAAATTAGGATTATTTTTAACTTTAATTTGGGGATAAGTTTATTTGTAGCAATGATGGGTCTATTTGAGTATTACGATGTAGGAATTCAGAGTTACCATAATGTTGAATCTACAGGTCGACTTGGTAGTACTTTGGGTAATTCTAGTTACCTGGGCGCTTATATGTTAATGAATGTGTTTATTGCACTAGGGTTACTAGGTTATTCCTTGAAACCTAAAAATGCGTCTCTTTCTTTATCTCAACGCACGCGACAACGCGATATACGTAAATATTCATGGTTACTTGAATGGAGACTTTTTTGGATTGCCGTTTTTGCACTTGATTTTTATACTTTGATGCTGACTGGTACACGTGGAGCGTTAGCTGGGCTATTGTTCGGTTTTATAGTATTTGCAATTGCTTATGCGCTCGTAGGTAGAATAAATTTATTAAAATCCATTTTTATAGGATTTATAAGCTTGTTGGTTGTGGTTGTTATAGGCTTCTTCTCTTTAAAACAAACTGACATTGTTAAGAAGATATCTGAATCAAATTCTATGGTGGCTAGACTGGCTTTAATTGGACCAAATGATCCTAGTCTTGAAGGACGTACTGATTCATGGAGAGCGGGATTCAGGGCTTTTATTGATAGGCCAATATTTGGTTGGGGTCCAGATAATTATCTGGTTGCCTGGGGAAGATATGTAGATAGAGATATGACTCGGAGTTTGTCTGGAGACCAAGCGCACAATAAATTTGTGGAAGAACTTACTAACACTGGAATGATAGGGTTCTTAAGTTATGTGGCGTTCTGGATTTTTATGGCCTGGGTGATTTTGAGGCGTGTCAAGGATAGAGAGACATATGAACAGATCTTAATATTGTTTATAGGGGCAGCAGCTATGGGGTATGTTATCCAAAACATGTTTCTTTTTGATACGCCAGGTACGATGCTTCAAATGATATTAATTCTTTCGTTTGTAATTGTACTGGAATCTGATGATTCAACAGTTATTGCTGAATCGGATACTGTGGGACGTAATAAACGAGACAATTTCTATGGTAACGGAAAATATAGAATTACAGTATTTAGAAATAGATTGTTAAAGTTATTGATTGTTTTGAAAGTACGTATAAATGAATGGAATTTGTTTAAACAGATTAGTATATTCAAGGCATTTGATTTAAAAAAGTTGTCAGAATATGGAGTTGTGGCAATTTTGATCGTGGGAGTATCTATATTATGTCTCTTTAATTATAAGGCGTACGTTGCATCATCTAATTTACAAAAAGCATTTAATCCATATTATTTACCATTGGACATTAGGCTGAGTTATTTTGATGAAGCTGTAGGTCTGTCTTCACAGTGGGCGAATATGCCTCGGCACATTTTATTGACGGCAATGTCTAGTAATTGGAATTCATTTACGGATGACGAAAAAATATTGGCAGTACACAAAAGTGTTTACGAGGCAAACCGTGCAGTTCAAATTGAGCCAGAGGCTTGGTGGATATATGGTTCAGTGGTCAGTATTTACCAAAAAGCGTATGAATTGGATCCTGGCTATTTAGAATTAGCTAGAATTCACCTTGATAAGACTATTGAACTTGCTCCAAAAGCTCAAATAACTCGAGATATTACAGAAACACAGCTTTACATGGAAGAATCGAATATAGGTAAATAAATGTTATCTAGTTTATATCATATAGTTTTTTAGTAACAGGAGAAGTATTTCTAAGGTACTTTAATAGTTAGTCTACATTAAGTAAGAATTCAACGTATGTTTCTAGCCCAGTTACGATTTGATTTATACCAATCTACTGCACTTTTTATTCCATCTTCAATCATTGTATGTGGTGACCAATTCAATAGTTTTTGAGCTTTATCTATATTTGCCCAAGTTATTGATACATCTGCGGGATGTTTGGGTTCATAATTGATTTTTGCATCTTTGCCAATATATCGTTCCATGATAGAGATGATATTTGCCAGGGTTATTGTGTGGGATGTGCCTATATTTATTATTTCGTATCCTAGAGGTTTCAAAGCGCAGATTGTACCGTTTGCAGCATCGTCTATGTGAGTGAAATCTCGTTTTTGAGTCCCATCTCCAAACAAAGTTATTGGTATTTCTTCGGTGATTGATTGTACGAATTTAAATGTAGCCATGTCTGGGCGTCCTGCTGGTCCATACACTGTGAAATATCGTATAACTGAGGCGTCTAATCCATGAAGATGATGGTAGGTATGCACTAAAGTTTCGGCAGCTTTTTTAGATGATGCATATGGAGATAAAGGTTTGTCGGTTGGACTGATTTCTGTCAGAGGACAATCTACATTTTCACTGTAGACGCTAGATGAAGAAGCTAAGACAAATTTCTTCAATCCGAATTCCCTGGATAACTCCAAAAGATTCAAAGTGCCATCTAGGTTTATTTCATAGCATTCGCGAGGCTCTTTTACTGAATGGCGAATTGCTGATAAAGCAGCAAGATGGATTACTGCCGTGAAACTTGAATTGTAGATTTCATGCATTCTTGTGTAGTCACGAATATCAACTTTAAAAAAATTAAAATTCGTGTTATTTGCGAATCGTTCCAAGCGATGCTGTTTTAAACTGATGTCATAATTGTCATTGAGGTTATCAACAGCGGTTACTTTATGACCACTGGAAAGCAAGATCTCAGAGATTCTAGCACCTAAAAATCCTGCAGCTCCTGTTATCAAGTATTTCGACATATTAATCACACTGTTTTTAGATTTATATATGGCTCAAGGCAGCCTATAAGCCGAGTTCTGTTCCAATTTGATCACTGGTTTACATACCAGGAAATTTGACTTCTTCCCAGTGAAAAATTTGGTGGTGATCATCTATCTAGTTCTGACGTTGCCGTCAGAATCAAGCGGCTAACCCGGGGATGGTCCGGGTTCCAGTTATCCCTCTATTAAGCCTTGCTCCGAATGGGGTTTACCTAGCCTCTGATGTTGCCATCAGAGCGGTGAGCTCTTACCTCGCCTTTTCAACCTTATCCATACGAAATATATGGACGGTGTATTTCTGTGGCACTTTCCGTCGGGTCACCCCGCCCCGCCGTTAGCGGGCATTCTACCCGGAGGAGCTCGGACTTTCCTCCCTCTAATCTCGTTCACACATGACGAGTAAAGACGGCGATCACCCAGCTACCTTGAACCTAGCTTATTGTAGCATGCTTGTCTCCAGAAAGTTAAATCAAGACCAATTCAAGGATTTATGAGAACCTCAGTATCCTTAACCACTATTGTGCTTACATGTTCTATAAGGAAGCTATGTCTCTCTTTAACAGACATGTTCTCCCAGGAGTTCCAAGTTTGTGTTGCATTTAAGAGTTTCTTTGGATTGCTATATTGTAATCTGGCTTCTTCGAGGTTAGTCAGATATTTCGAAAGGACTTCAATATTTAATTCACCCGACGCAGTACGTTTCAGTGCTTGTATAAATTGACGTTCTGAATTGATTACTAGACGATCACGTATTGCTTGTGATTGTTTTTCATTTGTTTTACCAGGGGCAGATCGATTTTCTGTTAGTACAATTGTTTTAAGTCGAGATACCACTGTGTCTTCCAAAATATTAGCTCTCCATGTATGGTATCCGCAAATGTTTTGATTGTTTTTAGATTGACATTGATAATATCTATATATTTTTTCAACACGCTGCCCACTTTTCTGACGCCAGTTTTGATGTCGAGTTACTCCCATCATTTTGTTGTTGCAATAACCACAATATGCTATTCCAGATAGCAAGAAAGGTTCAATTTGCTTCCATTTATTTCTATTTCTCCAATTTTTGGTTTTGTCTTTGACTGCTCGAAAGGTTTCATTAGATACAATTGACCTATGCATTTTGGGTATTCTTAATCCGAATCTGGTGTATGTGCCAATATAGGTTGGATTTCTAAGGATGTCTCTAATGGTAGACATGTTCCAATTCCCACCTTGCTTAGTAGGAACCTTTTTTTGGTTCAAATGTTGAGTTATACGTCTTAGTCCCATATTTTCCTCTGTGTATAGTTGATAAATCAGACGTACAACTTTTGCTTCTTCTTCAACTATCTCTAATTTCCCTTTGAGAATAATGCGATATCCATATGGAGGCTTGCCCAATCCCTGACCCTTAAGTGCCTTTGCTTGCATTGCTTCTTTTATGTGTTGACCGCGTTGGCGTAAAGGATCTTCAGCTCCGATCATCAAAAGAGCACTTTGTATGGGGTCTGGTAATTCTTCGTCAACACATAAAATTTTGGCCCCAGTTTTTTCCAAGTCTATAATTTTCCTTACAACTGACTCCAAATTATTTCCAAGGTGTGTTGCATCTGGTATGACTATTAGGAAATTGCTTTTAGACTCTTGAAAAAAGTCAAGCATGCGATTGTATGCTTGACTTTTTTTTGCATGTTCGACATGTTCGTCTATAAAAATTTTTGCAGGTTGGTGTAAATTTAGTCTGCAATATTCGTGGAAAATTTCTCCCCACTTCTTTGGAGAAGTTACATCACCTGAATATTGATAATAACTTACAGCTCGCATTTGCGTGTCATGAAAAGTACAGAATTCGTTTACAGCTACTACATTGAACGAATCCTATTGCATTTTTGATTCGTTTAAGTTCGGTTGTGGATAGAGTCAAGTGGCATCCTTGGCATTTACCTTTCTCAACTTTGGCTACTGCTTGACCCTTACGTATTTTCCGAAGTGATTCGTATAAAGATAGATCTGAGAGATCTATGTCTTGAATTGTTTCTTTTCTAAACATAGTTTGGGTAGTTAATGTGTCTAGTATGGTTTGTTCTGATTCACGTAGAAGGGAGTGATCTATATCACGTTTCTTCTCAATTTCTATTAGTTTAGATTGGGCGGTTTTGTGTAGTAGATCACACTCATCTATACTAACTAGCAATTCGAGTAGTTTGTCTTCTTTTGGGGTACGTTGTTGTTGAAGTAAATTCCGTTCTGTTTCGTATGCAGAAAGCTCTCTTGGGTTTATTATAGTGCCTCCATAGAGTTTTCCTTCAATAATATCAATCTTGTTTTGTATTGTTTGAATTGATAGCTCAATATCGCGGCGAGCAGTTTTTTGGTTAGCAAGATCAGATTCGATTTTGCCAATTGTGTTTTTAGCATGATTCATGATGGAATCATCTGTGAGTTTGTATCTCACATTTCTTAATAAGTCCTCATTAGAAGATATTTCCAAGTCTAGTTTTTGCAGTTGGTATAGCTGTTTGATTGAAAACATTAGTGTCCCGAATCTAACTTAGTATCTTGCAATACTGAAATGGTTGTTGGATGATATTTAACTCTAGTATTGTACTAGAATCAGGTGGGTTAGGTAAGGTATATGCCATTGAGATTTTCGATAGTGAACATGATATACATTAGTATTTGTTAAGAGGATTAATTTCGAACTAGTGCCATCCCAAAATTTCGGGTATTATTGGTTTGATAGAGTTAAGCTTAGACATAAATAAGGTTGATGGGATTTTATTTCAGTGCATTCATTTACCACAAAGTCAAAATATCCTAAAACTAAAATAGTTTGTACTTTAGGACCTTCTACAGAATCTAAAGATGTGATTCGTGCCTTGATTGAAAATGGCATGAGTGTTGCCAGGCTCAATCTGTCTCATGGTGATTTAGATATACATGCCATAGCTATTGAAAGAGTTAGAAATATTTCTAACTCTTTGGGTGTCCCAGTTGCTGTTATGGTAGACGTACCTGGACAGAAATACCGTACAGGTCCAATATCATCCGGTGTAATCGAATTGAAACAAGGTGATATATTAACATTAACCAGTAGAGACATTGTAGGAAATGAAAAGATAGTTGGAGTTTCTCCACCTGGAATTCATAGTGATGCTGTTATTGGTGACGCAGTATTTTTAGATGATGGGCTTCTGGAATTGCGAGTCACCAATGTAAATGATAGAGACATATGTTGTGAGGTAGTTGTGGGAGGTAGAATAACCGAACGTCGTGGAGTTGCTACGCCCGGGAAATCCCCTGGTCATGATTTTCCTGATGCACGAGCTAAATCTGCGTTGAAGTTTGCGGCAGATCAAGATGCGGACTTCGTGGCACTCTCTACGATTGGATGTGCTGGAGATGTTGAAAGAGCTAGAGCTATTTTGCGTGCTAGTTCCTGTAACGCCCATATTATTTCTAAAATAGAAAGGTCAGAAGCTCTTGAAAATCTTGACAGTATCTTAGAAGTAAGTGATGGAATTATGGTAGCCAGAGGTGATATGGCAGTTGATGTTCCTTTGGCAAGACTTCCTTTGATACAGAAAGACATTATTTCCAGAAGTAACGCGGCTGGTAAACCTGTAATTACCGCAACGCAAATGTTGGAGTCGATGGTAGAAACACCGGTCCCAACTCGTGCAGAAGTTACGGACGTAGCAAATGCAGTTTTTGATGGAACAGATGCAATTATGCTTTCTGGAGAAACTTCTGTAGGTAAGAATCCAGTCCAAGCTGTGAAAGTCATGGTTCAAGTAGCAAAAGAAACAGAATTCGCTTTACCGTACAAATCCATAATTAATAATAAAGCTTTGGAAGTGGGTGATAAAACAGATGACGCTATAAGTTATGATGCATGTCGTACTGCATATCAGATTAACGCCAGTCTTATAGTGGCATTTACCGAATCTGGAGGTACGGCTGCTAGAGTTTCAAAGTATCGTCCTATGGCTCCTATTTTGGCCTTGACACAAGATTCGAATGTACAACGGAAACTTGTTCTTTGTTGGGGTGTCACACCGGTAATTGTTGATTCGTTGAGTAATGTAGATGGATTTTTTAAAGAGGGCGAAAAACAAGCACGTTTATATGCCAGTTTAGAATCAGGCAGTTTAATAATCTTAGTTGCAGGATTACCAATAGGAGTACCTGGAGGAACTAATTTACTTAGAGTTATGACTGTCAGTTAAATTTAGAAGAGATTTAATGATTAATTATAATCAAAATATAACTGGAATAAGAATTGCTTAAACTTCATAACACTCTCACAAGGCGATTGGAACTTGTAAGCCCAATATCATCAGATTCAGTGAAGATTTATACATGTGGCCCTACTGTGTACCGAGACGTGCATCTTGGAAACCTCAGATCTTATTTAATGGCTGATTGGATTCATAGAATTCTTAAATACCAGAGGTTAAATGTAATACATGTTAAAAATATAACTGACGTGGGTCATATGAGGCAGGAAATGCTGGAAAGAGGCGAAGATAAAGTTATTGCGACTGCTATAACAAAGGGAAAAACGCCAACAGAAATCGCAAATTTTTATACACAGCGATTCATTAGAGATGAACGTAAATTAAATATTATCCCGTCTAATTATCTGCCGAGAGCTACAGATCATGTCAGTGAAATGCTTGATATTGTGGAAAATCTCATCTTGAAAGGATATGCGTATGAAGTAGATGGCAACGTTTATTTCGAAGTGTCTAAGTTTCAAGAATATGGGAAATTATCAGGCAATATTTGTGAGTCAGGACTTCTCGAAGCGATACGTATTGAGGCAGATCCTCTCAAACGTGACTCACGTGATTTCACTCTGTGGAAAAAGGCTGAATTCGGAAGGTCATTAAAATGGTCCAGTAGGTGGGGAGAAGGTTTCCCTGGTTGGCATATAGAATGTTCTGCGATGTCATTGAAATATTTGGGTCATGAATTTGATTTACATACAGGAGGTGTAGACAATATTTTCCCACATCATGAAGGAGAAATGGCACAGAGTGAAGCGTTTGTAGGCAAGAGAGTTGTGAGCCATTGGGTACATGGGCAACATTTATTAGCCGACGGAGTCAAGATGTCTAAGTCCTCTGGT
>CAZSCD010000011.1:0-9578 GCA_964605345.1 uncultured Dehalococcoidia bacterium | reverse complement strand
AAGGCGGAAAATCCATCTTCGGAATCTTGCATTTCGTTAATTACATTATCAGGGATTCTATTAGACACATCCAAAACTGTTATTCCAAAAGGCCCTACTGACACACGGTCTGATATAACATTTTTACCATCCAGAGTATATATTCCAAAATGATAATTAGCTATCTGTTTGTATGAAGGGTTTAATGAGTAATTTATAAGAATTATATGGGTATTAACAGCCTCAGATAAAACAATTTGGGAAGTAAAAGTAAGATTATTGGAACTTGGTCGAGTATTCAATCCTGGTGGGGATTCATAAATAACGCTACCATTAGCACCTCCAGGCAACGAATATTCTACTACCGTACGAAAAAGGTCGTAATCAGGCAACTTCTTAACCTCAATTTGATCCGACAAATCGGACATTTGCCTAAACAGTTTAGATGGAACACGATGTATTACAGCCAAATGATTTAAATCTGGAATCAATTCTCTGGTTATACGTGACACATCAAAGAATCTCCGACTGTTAATTGGGATTTCTCCAATACGCATTTGTTTCTCCATCAACCCTTCTGGTGAATATACACTTAGAACGACATCATACGGTTCTGAATGTTCCATCACGCTAGGGTCTTCTGAACTTAAGCCTACTCTAAGATTCAATCCCAAGGAATTCAGTACTGCAAGAGGAGAGGAAATTAAATTTAATGGTGATATTTTCATAAAAACCCTATTCAACTAATTTATCAGCGATGTGAAGTTTCAATAATCGTAACTTGTCCATTTTTAATACCAGCCCATTGTCATCAACCAATTGATAGCCATAACATCATTCAATTCCGACCCAGAAGATTCAACTCCCTGAGTATATTTACTCACTACATCGTCAATATAATTTAAATCGAAAATGTCCTCGGATAAAATGTGTTTATATTCACGTGTCGCCAAACGTTTTTTAAAGCAAGGGGTAAAGGCAGATCCATACATGAATTCAGCTCCATGACTGAAACTCGGATCAACATCGTAAATGTAAGAATGTGGACCAACCTGTAAATGTAAAGGATAGTCAATGCAATGTTCTAACATCCATTTTAATGGATATTTGGTTGGATTCAAATCAAGACCACGTCCCCATGATTCTGGCATTGCACTCAAAAATTCCTGTAACCTACTGTCCCAAAAAGGCAAACTAAGATCCAATCCATATTTGCCAAGTGTCGCAGCTAAAGTAGCAACCGTTGAACTCTGCCAATGAAACGAATTATACAAATGGAGATACCAAGAATACAAAGTGCCTTTATTTGCATCAGCAGATGGACGAGATAAATAAGTAGATTCCATCTCATTGGTGTAACGTTCACGTCCTTCACTTGTCAATATCTTAACATTTTTCAATGACCATAAAGGAATGCGATTAGATCTTAAAAAGAAACTAGCAAACAGGTGCCCAGCAGCTGTATTAGAATTGTAATCTAGTTCATCAAATATATTACCAGTCAATCTACCTCGCAACAGATTGTAAACCGAGTCATCGCTAAATTTATTACCCTCCAGTGATTCAAGAAATGTTGGGCCAAACAAATAACTAGCCATTTTATCGCTATATTCTCGGAATCCTAAATCTTTATGAAACATGGTTACAAATTGGCTGAACCCAAGATTGTGAACTCCGTCGCTGATTTCGCCAGCAAATACAGCTCCTCCACTAGATATTGCACTAACATATTCAGCCAATATTTCATGATTGAAAAGTGTCATGCTAGCCAGCATATTAGAACGCATAAATGGACCTAATCGTTCCAGAAGTTCTGGTCCTCGTTCCCAGTAATTAAATTCTACAATATCAAGTTTGACACCAAAATAATCGGCTACTGCTTTCGCCCTATCTAACTCAAATTGATTTATGACACCACTACGTTCGGCATATTTCATTCGGCCTATGACTGCTTTAACCTTGCTAGGGCCATGAATCTTTACCAAACCCGCCAAAATCGAAGTTGAATCCCATCCAGAAGATAGATAAATTATGTTTTCATTTTTAGACGACCTTATTTCAATAGCATCTAATAAAATATCAGAGTATTCTCTTAATTTCTCAGATCCATATTCAGAGGTTTGAAGCGGAACGAATGGAGCTTCTACAAAACTCAACTCACTGGTTGTTGCGTTCCATTTAGCAATTTCTCGAACACCTAAACGCCTCACATTTCGATAAAACGTATGCCGTTTCGCTGGACGATAACCATAAACTCCCAAAGTATGCGCCAATGCAACCTGGTCATATTCGTCTCTTTGAACCGCAATCGGCAACAAACTTAAATCAGTTGCAAATACAACCCCTCCATCAACACGTTGATAATACATGTCAATTTGCCCAAACTTATCACACCCCAAATCAAAACCACCGTCAGGGTTAATTTTAATTAACACATATCGCCCTTCCAGAGCATCTATACAATCTTCCATATTAAATTTAGCAATCAATGATTCTACGTCAGCGTGGAAATTGCCAATAACATTCATAGAATTTGCATCTGATCTCGAAGCGAAAACTTTCCCTTCTATCATAGCAATCGTCTTTCCAGATTTTGAAATTACATCTACATTACTCAATCCTTGAACTATAAAATCGTCTGAACAAAAAATGTTATTCAAACCAGGCTGAGAAACATATCTCTTTACCAATTCTTGACCTGCAACTACTCGCATTTATACATACCTACAATCTGTTTAATTTTCAGTGAGGCCATGGACTCTGACCATCAAGGATTCGACTAACTCTTCCGGAGTTTTATCTCCATCATTATCAATAATCACTTCTGGATTTGTTGGTTCTTCAGCCTCAATATCAACACCCCAAACATTTCGAAGTTGTCCTTTGCCACCATCTCCATACAAGGACTTAGAATCTCTTTTGTAAATCACATCTAAAGAAGCCCTAACATATATCTCAATATATTTTGATATATTATCTCGATTCCACTTCTGACATCTATTTATCATAGAAATCGTCGCACATACCACATCAATATTCTGTTCAGACAACAGCTTACATAACCTAGCATTACGCATCGCAGAATTATATCTATCATCCAAGGTATATCCTAAATCGTTTCCAAATACTTCACGCAATGAATCTCCATCCAAGAAAACAACGTTAGGTTTTGTCGTTTTCAGGCGTTCATAAAGACCGTGCCCGATCACTGTCTTCCCAGCACCAGACAGACCTGTAATCCAATACACCGTCCCTCGTGATTTAATATCATTCAATGTTTTATTCACCACTCAACCATCTTCAATTCTGAAAACAATACCGATATCTTATAAATTTACTTTATATCAAATGTTTGCGCCTAAATTTCAAATTCTTTTTAATCAACCTTCTGTGCGGTCCAAGCTCGAGTTTTATAAGGCACCACTATTTGATCCATAGACTGAATGATACCAGCTATATTTGCTAACAATTGCTGGAAAATTTCTGGTCCAGCTTGACTTTGTATATCATTGACTGAACGCCAAACACCCAAATACCTCTCTTTTGTCATAATAATTTCATGCTTAGATTCAAAGAAAATGACGTCAGAAAATTCGCCCGTACAAGTCAATTCTTTATGGTAATCGCGTGCATGTTTATTAGAACCCGAAGAAACTCTGGATAAATCTGGGACCATACGATATACGAGATTTTCTATTTCCTCATGTAGAGAATTCCCCTCTATATCACGTGGGTTCCATAATACAGTTAGAAATCCACGAGGCTTAAGAACACGCGCAAACTCTCGAAGAGCTTCCTCTACAACTACCCAATGGAACGATGAAGCCATTGTCAGCCAATTTATACTGGAAGTATCAATTCCGGTATCTTCTGCAGATCCATGTTGCCATTGTATTAAGGATTCATTGGTATATGTTACTCCTTGATCAAGCATTTCAGCATTGGGCTCAACTGCGAAACAATCTAGGCCTTTATCCACTAACATTTTCGTCCATATACCAGTCCCAGCCCCCACATCAGCTACTCTAAAATCGTCTTGGTCTGCTTTAACATACTTAATTAATGCATTCAAAACATTATCTGAATACCCAGGACGATTATTAGCGTAATCTAAAGCTAAATTTGAAAAATCACCTGATCTCACAACATAAACCTCCGTTTATATTTAAATCCAGTAACATTATTGACTTATTCTACTCGCGCCAATCATGAGTCCATGCTTTATGAGAATTAATCATATTCTCATAAACAAATAAATCATTACTACTATCTATCTCACACCATCTTCCAGATATGGCAATAGTCTTAATAGGACAACATCTCTCCAACAATCCAGCAAACATTCCAGTCATATCAAGTCGGTCAAGTTGTTTAGGGGTAAGTTCTAGTATTAACTCTTTTATCACCTGCCATGAATCTGGAGTTGTCTTGATTAGTCCCATATACTGGCCTTGAATTTCAGATATGCATTGAGTGCGTTGCCCAATCGTTACCAAATAATTTCTGTCATCCACTTTAAAAGTTTCAGCATCTGACAGCGGATTTGAAAACCTGAGACGCCAAAGAGACTCCCACATCAAATCATAAGTTATAGTTATATGTTCGCTATCATTGCATAAACTTCTAACTATATCAGGGTGATACAAAATATCCGCATAACTAATAATACAAGGAAATTGGCTTAACCAACTATCTGCAGTCATAAGTGAAACTAACATATTGGTCTCATTCCAACGTGGATTATGAAAAGTTTCATACAATGGACTTTGCAAATAATTGGATTTGTAACCAGTCACAACTGCAACTTGCGATATCCCAGCGGATTTCAGAGAACTTAACTGCCAGTCAAGTAATGTCTTTCCAGCGACAGCAATTTGACATTTAGGTAGGTCATTGGTCACAACACCCATCCTAGACCCACGACCTGCAGCAAGAATAATCCCTTTCATATCACCTGATATTCAAAACTTCAGCCATTAAACGTTGATCCTCCGTAACATATGGATTAGTACGTTCAGGGTGCCATTGAACCGCAACTATTTTCTCGTCTGGATGAAATAAGCCTTCAACACATCCATCGTCAGTTATCGCCCAGGGCATCAACGAAGGTGCTATAGAATCAAGATAAACAGCCTGTCTATGATACGAATTAACCACTCGACACTCACCGATTGTTGTAAATCCCTCAATAGTATGAGTGAAAGAAACTGAGTGATTAGTTGCTACATGAATATTTTCGTCACAAGGCTTTATAGGACCACGATAATAATGTTGAATAAGCTGCAATCCTCTACATACTCCGAAAACTGGCAATTTGTTGCGAATTGCAAAATCGATTAACGCCATTTCAGTATCATCACGAATCTTCTCTTCGCCAATATCATTGCCACCCGTCAATATTAAACCTGAAACTTCCTGACGTTGAATATAATCAAGTACAGATGGACCCAAGTTTGGTATGGGAACCCAAGAAACTTCGGGAAATGAATCTTGCATGAATTTGTACCAATCATGTGCGATACAATCTCGTTTTTCTTTGTAACCACCCATATTACATACACGCATGCTAAGACCAATTCTTTTAACCATATATTGGCCTCACAATTTTATCTGCACAGTTCAACTCTACTTCTCCAGCCAAAATTATTCTCTCAAAAGTTTGTTCCCCACATCCTATAGCAGCTGGCAATCCTAATTCTGAACATCTAATTGCCATGTGAGAATTACTCCCTCCAAACTTAGTGATTAGTCCAGCAATTGAACGACTGAAAATCCAATCGAATCCAGGATCAGCATTTTCTATGCAAATAATCCTGCCTGACATATCTGGGTGATTCCCCATTCTGTTATTAATGAATACTACTTTCTCATCTAGCCTGCAATCTGTAACAAAGTTTGGCATAGATCTGTGCAAAGGAATAACATATACATCTCGAATGTCTCTAATTAAGTAACTCAACCTTAACACGCGATATTTTTCCTCAATTGAACGATTACGTTGAATGACTTTATTGAAATACTGAATATTCCCACGTAACACAGGATCACTAACCACTCCTAGTACTTCCTCGACTGGAATATATGAAATGTCCTCCCTAGACAACCCTATTTTCTCACCCCACAAACACATCACTTCAAGTGCATCAGATAAATTCTTGGAAAATACAAATTTTGAATATTCTCGTGAGTTGATGGCAGTCTTGGCATATTCCAATAAATGATTTGAGTTGACTCCATCTAGTGAAATCTCATTAAGTAAAAGATCCACAGACTTATGTTCAAGGGGGGTAAATTCATAAGCAGTTGAAGCTACAAACTGTTCGCTTGTTGAAATATTATCAAACATATCTTCGCGTTGATCGTACCTATAAGAAAGAACATCGTAAGTACCTGGGCGCAAGTGTCCATACCTATGCAAAAATGTTTTTTTCTCCATTTTATCTGTGATTACCTTCACAAAATCATGAGACATAACTTTCATTATTGTTGACACTGTATTCCTGAATTGCCCCAACCTTTCAAATTCTAATGCACCTCTATAGACAGCAGACCTAAGCATAGATTCAGCTATAAAAGCATGCCTTGCAATAACAGAAAATGGCAATGTTCCTAATTGCCTACATTCTTCAATTAGCATTTTGATACGAATTGCACAGTCTAATTCTGAATCCAATCCTGAAAATGGATCACGTTGAGCTTGATTTTTTTCCAAATCCGCTATATCACTTAAGGCTTTCTGCAATGTGCCAGCATTACTCATATCCAAGCACGACATAGTCAATTGCCGTAATTCTTCCTTATAAGTAGAAAATTGTTGAGAAGTTAAAATACCTGGATATCTTTCTCTTAATTGATTGTCAAAACAAAAATCATGTACTGTTTGAGCAATTCCAAATTCCACTTTGTCATGTAATTCCGGATGTGAATCCAATCTATCAATCCATGCATTAATAAGTCTTTCAGCGCTATCCATGTTCAATCCAGCAGGAAGAAAAGAATTAAAGCTGTTTCGAACGTCTATGTATGGAGACCCTCCAATCATAACCATCAAATCTTCATCGCCAGGATTACGGTACCCCATTCTCACTCTAGCATCTCGCCAAACCCAATCGGTCACTAAATAGCAATACATTGAAGTTGCCAGCGGGCGAGGTGAAGTTCCAATAATTTCCGCTGGATTCCAATCGGGCATTTCTCCAAAAATTGTACGTTTACCTGCCAATCCACGTCGTGGAAGTGAGCGAAGTTCAATAAACTTTATTATTTCCTGTTGAGCTTCAGTGATTTTGCTTGCTACATCAGAAGGCCAGTTACTTTGTTCAACAATACGACGTACCTGTAGTACATGGATTTCTGCTGATTTCGTTTGTGCAAATTCAATATCTAGTGGCAAACCGCCGCAAATTGCAAAAATTTCTCGAGCCATATCTAACCAATTCACAACTCGAGTTGACTCCACGAACTTCTCGTCAACGCTATGATGTATCATAACCGTCTTGTTTACACCAAGCCCCCCAGTAACAGTATCTGTTCTCCCAGACTCATCGTCATAATTTAAAACATAGTAAGGTGCTCCATCGCCTAAAACATGAGTAGTAATAACACCGCTAACAGCAACTTGTTGAAGCATATGTTGGACAAGAATTTGATCATGTGGGTTTCCAGTCATTGAATTAACCACTTCATTAACCGCAGAAGCTAAAATTGAACGTTGAGTTCCATCAACATTCAATATAGAAGTGAATTCACCAGCCATTGAATGTTCCGAAGAATCTTCAGAAACAGCACTACTTCGTATAGCTAACATAGAAGGCCCAAAAATTTCTTCGATTTCTTGTATTATTTGATGTTCACATTTCCGCCAAATATCTACTTCGAAATAATAAACCTCACCTATAATCGAACTTTTGACCAACGATTTGAGT
Source organism: uncultured Dehalococcoidia bacterium (assembly GCA_964605345.1). Taxonomy (GTDB): domain Bacteria; phylum Chloroflexota; class Dehalococcoidia; order Lucifugimonadales; family CAZSCD01; genus CAZSCD01. Next base: position 1,674 of record CAZSCD010000011.1, on the reverse strand, counting down.
TTCGTCAAAGTTTGTGCCTTAGTACCGAACTCAAATTCAGGTCTTTGCAATAATTTACCTTCAAACAAACTCATTATTATTCTAATGACACCAAATAAATTGACTATATTGGAATTGGCTATAAAACAATAAACTTACCTGATTTCATGATGTTATACGTTCCAAATACCTCCCTTTGCACCGATATCTCCTTCATAAACAGGCATCTCATCCAAAATACTTCTATAAACTTCTTCCTTTAAAAAGTACTGCCGAATTATTTGGTGGTCTGACAGTTCATTCTCAAGTCTAATAACTTCACGGCGAGCCATTTCCAAATCGTATTCCATTTCAGGAATTCCTGTATCTGTTCTCCAAACTTTATCTCCATCATTATCTTCAACAAGCACTTTAAACGGGACGTCTGAAACAACTGAGTTAAGTCGATCTTCTGTAGGCATATATCCAAAATGTCTCATATCTGGATCCAGGCAAACTTCCATCAATTCAAGAATTCTTGGATCCAAATGCATCCGCCACCTATCAATACGAGCAGGATTATAGCCACTAACTTTTTTTTCAAAACTACTGAGTCCACTCCACTCACCACCCGTGGACCTGTCAAAATGTTTATCTGGGTCAATCATCTGAGACTCAAATCTAACATTAAAAAATCGACATAATTTCTCTGCCGTAAATTTAGGATGTCTCATAATATGTTCATACGTAACTACAAATAAACGATCTCTGAAAATCGGTAATTTTAGAAAATATGAGGTTAGATTAAATAACTTACGCATTCCACGAATGTAACTCAAAATATGAGCGTGTAAATCCGGAGGTGCATTTAAATGCGAAGCCATAACTGCACGAGGATCTCGTAAACATATGATGAACTTACTTTCTTTAAATGTTTTTGCAAGAGCAGGAAACATCTCGATTGTCCAATTCTCATGTATTCCAACCCATTTAGTAGCACTGGACCCCCTGGCTTCTTTTACGACATTAATGGCACTTTGAACGAGATCTTTATATGTTTCACCTCCCAAATTTTCCATAAATGGCACCAAATCTCCAGAATCCAAAAGAGTTCTGGGTTTCATAGATTCAACGAATTTTTTAAGTTCAATATTCGGAATGACCTCGGATAAGTTAGCGTCCAAAACCGTATCAAGTATTCTGGATTTCCAATCCGAAAAATAGTAATCATCCAATGGGGAAGTAGAATCAAAGAAACTATGTTCTGTAAGGTTACCCAAATTAGAATCAACGAGATCATTTCTAAGAGACTGATAAATACGAATAAAAGGATCAAGAGCACATTCCACTTGACTATGTGCCCCAAGAGTTTGGACCAAAATTCCTGTGCCTCCACGAGCAGTACCAGTTGCAAAAAATGGAGTTACTGATTCTGACATTTTCACAAGCTTAATTTATAAACAATGTATTTATTAACACGCATTTGCACTCAACAACCCAACTTTGACAAGAGCCTCAATTTCTGGTCCGAACTCCCATGCTGGACGTCCAGCCACATTAGCAATATCTACTAAATCTCTATGTCCATCCGAATAAGCAAGTAAATACCTTATCCTTTCCACCGCCTCTGGAAGCAATTTTCCCGCACCAATTGTTGGGTAAAGTCCACGACTACTAAGATGTGGTTCTCCATTTGGAGATAAATTCACATAAACC
>CAZSCD010000010.1:0-14877 GCA_964605345.1 uncultured Dehalococcoidia bacterium | reverse complement strand
AAGCTGTAGAGGTGTGTATATCTTCATCATTATTAAATGCTTCAAGTAGATCTTTGTCACATGATAAATGGGCTAGAATACGTAATTCAATTTGCGAATAGTCAGCAGATAATAGTATCCACTCAGGAGAGTGTTTAGCGACAAAAGCTTTTCGTACTCTCCGTCCTAATTCGCTACGAACAGGGATATTTTGGACATTTGGATCGTTGCTAGAAATCCTACCAGTGGCGGACCCTGTTTGATTGTAACTAGTGTGGATTCGTCCAGTCACAGGATTTATCATAGAGGGTAACGAATCTACGTAGGTAGATTTAAGCTTAGTTAGTTGCCGATATTCCATGATTTTCTCTAATACTTCATAGGCAGTTGGGTTAGTATCTTGAGTCGTACCTTGATTTAGTATTGTTTTGAGAGTTTCTAATGATGCAGCGTCAGTTGAGTATCCTTTTTTAGTCCGTTTTGTGGGAGGTAATTTTAATTCATCGAATAGAACATTACCCAATTGCTGCGAAGAATTAAGATTAAATTCGTGTCCTATGAGTTGATGCATATCTTTCTCAATGGTTAATATCTGGTTATTTAATTCTTCAGACATAGATTGCAATAAATTTTTATCTATGCTTACTCCATTGAGTTGCATCCGTACTAGGACAGATATTAATGGAAGCTCTACTTCGTCAAATAGTTTGTGGGTCCCAATATTTTCTAATTCAGACCTCAAACTGCTCCAGAGTTGTCTGGTAAAATCAGCATCGGCTGCGGCGTAGTTAGCGGCTTTACTTATAGGTACTTGGTCCATTGTAATTTGATTTTTACCAGTACCTATAAGATCAGTAATGGGAGTCATTTCATGATTAAGTCGACTTAAAGCTAATGATTTTAATCCTATGGCTTTGACTCCACTCATATGTGCTGCAAGCATACTGTCAAATCGTAAACATGAAACATCTATGTCATGGTTTGACAACACGGTTAAGTCGTAGTTCGCATTGTGAGCGACTTTAGGAATCCGTTCATTCTTTAGTAAAGGCCTCAGTTTTTCAAATACATTTGTTGCCGGAAGTTGTTTGCCTTCTGAGTGTCCAACAGGTACGTACCAGGCTTTGCCTGGCTCTGTCGAGAATGATATACCTACAAGTTTTGCATTCATTGAGTTAGTGGAAGTTGTTTCAGTATCAATTGAAAACCCATTTGAATTTTCAAGCGATTTGATTAAGTTATTTAGAGTTTCTACAGTGTCCACTATTTCGTAAGTAACTTCTGTCTTATTGGGTGTAGAAGTTATATGATGGATATCTTCTTCGTTGTTTATCGTAGAGAATGGGATTTTGGACACAATACTGAAAAACTCTAAATCTCTAATTAGACTGATGACGTTTGATCGGTTGTATTCCCATAATTGACTTGTGGACAGGTCTAGTTTTATAGGGATATTGCGATAAATAGTTGTTAAGAATTTACCCTGAAACGCTATGTCTTTATTGTCTTTTAGTATTTTTTGAAGTTTTGGTGGATCAACTTGATCAATGTTTCTGTATGTTTCCTCTAGGGTACCGAATTTATTTAAGATATTAATTGCAGTTTTGGCGCCAATACCTGGAATACCAGGTATATTGTCCGACGCGTCACCTTGTAAGGCCTTAATGTCCGGTAGAATGGTTGGAGAAAGTCCTCCGTATCGTTTTTTGACAGCTTCTACATCGTAAACTGTACGATTTTGCACACCGTAGCTGAGAAGTACTTTCACCCATGGAGAGACTAGTTGTAATGTGTCCGTATCACCAGTTAATACAAGTGTGTCAATTTCTTGTTGTTCGGCTTGTTTACAAAGCGTTCCTAAGATGTCATCTGCCTCATAGCCTTCTACTTCATATATAGGGATGTTGAATGCTTCCATCAGTTGGTGAACGCGTTTGAATTGATCAATTAAACTTGGTGGAGTTGGTGGGCGTTGTGCTTTGTAGTCTTCGAATTCTATGTGTCTAAATGTAGGTGCCGACACATCGAAAGCTATAGCACAGTGTGTTGGATTCCAATCAGATAGAGTCTTAAGAAAAGAATTCAAAAAACCATATACAGCTCGTACATCTTCTCCCGTACTACTAACTGTCAATGGTTGCCTGATAGCATGCCATGCTCGGTGAACCAGAGCGTTGCCATCTAGAAGAATGAGTAGAGGATTTTTCTTTAACATGTATAGTTTGTCATTGTGTAACTTCAGGGAGTCACTTTAAAATTTATTATTGGATTATACATCTAATGTAAATGCTGAAGGTTATGGGAATGGACATACTACGGTTATTGATTTAAATACCAATGATGTTACGGGTTTCTTTCAATAATTTATGTACTAGTTTTGGGGATTCTGCTTCAGCATATATTCGCAGTAACGGTTCAGTACCAGAAAATCGAATTAGTGACCAATAACCATTTTCCAATACAAATCGAATTCCGTCTCTGGTATCAATTTGTTCTACCTTCATACCAGCTAAGATATGAGGGTAGTTCCCAGTCAATTTTTTTTCTATGAAGCTTCTTTGTGTACTAGAAAATCGAATATCTTCTCGATCGTAGTGATGAGGTCCAACTTTGTCGATTAAAATATCTATTAGTTCTGACAGCGTTTTTCCAGTTTTAATCATCATATCTAAAATCATTAGACCGCTCAGAATCCCATCTCGCTCAGGTATGTTTCCTCTGAAAGCGTAACCTCCGCTCTCCTCTCCTGCTAATAGGGCGTTCTCTTTCATCATTATAGGGCATAGATATTTGAAACCCACAGGAGCCTCGAATACAGGTACTCCATAAATTGCGCCTAGTTTATCTATCATATTCGTCATAGTGATCGATTTTACGAGAGGGCCTCGATTTTGGAGAATTTCGAGTTGGTATAGACAGAGTAGTGCAAAGCTTTGCAAAGAAGTTAAAAATATGCCACGTTCATTGACAACTCCTAATCTGTCAGCGTCACCATCAGTTGCAAGTCCAACGTCTGCTCCAAGTTTAGGGACACTATCTAAGAGGATTTTTAAATTACGAGCAATAGGTTCTGGGTGTGCAATGCCAGAAAATTCAGAATCCATTTGATTATGGATTTCAGTTATTTTGGTATTTCCTCCAGATAGGATATCAGTAAAATACCCAGAACCAGATCCGTACATAGGATCAATCAAAACATTAAGGCCAGATCGTTTGATCCTCTCTATATCTACGATGGTTGATATGTGATGAAGGTATTGTGGTACAGGGTCAATATATGCGATATCTCCTTTGTGGTCAGCTTCATTTGAGGAGGCGAGGTTCAAGTTTTTGGATTGCCTATTTTCATTTATGAGGGTTTCTAATCGTTCGATAATCTTTGGAGATGCACTACCTCCATAGTTCGGTTTATATTTGAAACCATTCCAATCATTGGGATTATGGCTGGCAGTTATAATTATGCCTGCACCAGCATTTCTATTAACTACGTTGTAACTAATTACGGGTGTTGGAGCGGCTTTATTACATAAGTATACATTTATGCCAGCATCTATAATTGTTTTAGTAACTGCCATGGCAGAATCTTTAGATGTTTGGCGTGTATCGTATCCTACGACGAGTCCATTTGACTCTAGTGACTGTTCTTTTAGAAGGCTGGCAGTTCCCTTTGCGCAGCGACGAACGTTTTCGATAGTGAAGTCTCTACCAACTATGCCGCGCCAACCATCTGTACCGAACTTTATCGTCATATTTGCACAGGAGCCCTAATTGCACCTAGTCATTGCAGTTACAATGATGGATTATTAGTATTTGGTTCTTTAACTAGGTTGTCGTTTTTTAATATTTCTGCTTTATCAGTAAGTTCCCATGGTACATTTAAATCTTCGCGTCCAAAATGACCATATGCAGCAGTTTGTTTATATATAGGTTTACGGAGATTTAGATTTTGTATAATTGCTCCAGGCCTTAGATCGAAATGTTTTTCGATAAGTGCCAAAAAAACCTCATCTGATACTTTTCCTGACCCAAATGTTTCTACCGATATAGATGTAGGTTTAGATACTCCAATCGCATATGAGATTTGTAATTCTAGCCTACTTGCAAGTCCTGCAGCCACTAGATTTTTAGCAACGTATCTTGCTGCGTATGAAGCAGACCTATCAACTTTAGTTGGGTCTTTCCCAGAAAAAGCGCCTCCTCCATGTCTCGCAAATCCACCATAGGTATCTACAATTATTTTTCGTCCTGTTAGACCTGTATCACCCACAGGTCCTCCTATAACAAATTTACCTGAAGGATTTATTATGTACCTAGTATTATCATCAATCAATTTTGTTGGAATAACTTCTTTCGCTACATAGTTTATAAGGTCACGTTCCATAATGGATGAGCTAATATCTGGATCATGTTGCATACTCATCAATACTGTGTCTACACGTTTAGGTACTCCATAGGCATATTCGACTGTTACCTGTGATTTACCATCTGGACGTAAATATGGTGCGCGTCCAGTTTTTCGGATTTCTGTCATGCGTTTACATATACGGTGTGCAAGTGCTATTGGTAGAGGCATTAGTTCAGGAGTATCATCACAAGCAAACCCAAACATCATTCCCTGATCCCCTGCGCCTAATAATTCTATTTCATCTTTTTCAGTTGTGTTGCTTTCTCTAGTTTCTAGTGATAAGGAAACGCCCTCGGAAATATCTTGAGATTGTGCGTCCATGGATACAGTAACTCCACATGATTGATAGTCAAATCCATAACTTGAATCTGTGTATCCAATCTCTTTGATGGTGTTGCGTACAGTTGTTGGTATGTCTATGTATGTATCGGTAGTAATCTCTCCCATAACTACCACCAAACCAGTCGTTGCTGAAACCTCACAAGCTACTCTAGCCGTTGGGTCATCAGCGAGTATCGAATCCAAAATGGAATCCGAAATCTGATCACATAGTTTATCTGGATGCCCTTCTGTCACTGATTCAGAAGTGAATTTATAGGATGGAGATTGAGTGAAACTAAATGCCATTTATGTGCTCCTTTGGGTTATCGTTTCATCTGTCAGAAGTGTTGATTTGTTTCGAAAATAACAGGTATTTGTTGTTAGGTTCCTATTTCCCAGCTAGCCAAATACGATTCCTGGTCATGTGTTAGAGAATCTATGTTAATGTCCATAGCTCTGAGTTTCAACTCTCCTATTTGCTCATCTATGTTTCGTGGCACTGCATATACTGCTGGTTTCAAGTTGTGTGCTGATTGTACTAAGTACTCTGCGGAAAGGGCTTGGTTAGCAAAACTCATATCCATGACTGCGGAGGGATGTCCTTCAGCAGCAGCTAGATTTATTAACCTACCTTCTCCTAATATATATATATGATTGCCATTGTTTATCATATATTCGTCAACAAACGGACGAACTCGCCTTTTACTTTGAGTCATTTCAGTAAGTCCATCTAGATCAATTTCAACATTAAAATGGCCACTGTTGGCTATCATTGCTCCAGGCTTCATGTTTTTCATGTGTGTAGCATCTATTGCTTTTAAACCACCAGTCAGGGTGATGAACACATCACCTTTCTGTGATGCTTCTTTTATAGGCATGACTTGATGACCGTCCATAGCTGCCTCTAAAGCTCTAATTGGATCTACTTCAGTAACGATGGTGTTTGCCCCCATGCCTCTTGCTCTCAGTGCGACACCTCTACCACACCAACCATAACCGCATATGACTACGGTTTTCCCTGCCCACAGGATATTGGTGGCTCTAGTAATACCGTCAAGAGTGCTTTGCCCAGTTCCGTATCGATTGTCGAAGAAATGCTTAGTGTCCGCATCATTTACTGCAACAATTGGATATTTAAGTTTGCCAGAGTCAGACAAACTCTTGAGGCGAATTATTCCTGTGGTTGTTTCTTCTGTACCACCAATAACATTCTGTGATAAATGTTGATGGTCGCTATGTAAAGTTGCTACGAGATCAGCTCCATCGTCCATGGTTATGTGAGGTTGTTGTTTTAGAGCTGCTACTATGTGATTGTAATAAGTGTCGTTATCTTCCCCATTAATTGCGTAAGTTGCGATATCATAATTGGATACTAAGGCTGCAGCTACGTCATCTTGTGTACTTAAAGGATTACTAGCACATAAAGCTACCTCTGCGCCTCCAGTTTTCAGTGCGATAGCAAGGTTTGCAGTTTCTGTAGTGACGTGAAGGCAAGCAGTTATTTTCATGCCAAGGAGTGGTTTTTCTTTTGAAAAACGTTCCTTTATTTGATTTACTACAGGCATTTCTCTCGCTGCCCATTCGATGCGTAGTATTCCTTGATCTGTGAGTGATAGATCACGTACGTCGCCTTTTCTGGCTGAAGTTGTCAATATTTTCTCCCTATATTAAATTGGTCTAAATATGGATACACAATCATGACTGGTTTGTATGTGTCCTCCACGGTATGGATTCGTTTTGTGACAGGAAATTAAACTGAGTTAATTGCTCGAAAAGTTTAAATCTATTTTCTACATCATGTTGGGTTAGATTCCTAAGTTTGTCTATGCTGAAACCTTCTACAGCTAATGATCCCATTACTGACCCCATTATGGTTGCTCTTCTAAAGTTTTGATTACTTAAATTTCCAGTGGCGGCGATATATCCCATGAATCCTCCAGCGAATGAATCTCCTGCGCCAGTTGTGTCTACCAGATTTTCCAAGATAAGTGCCGGTGCAGAAAAAATCTGAGCTTCATTGAACATTACAACTCCATGTTCGCCTCGTTTTATAACTAATGTTCTTGGCCCAAGTTTCATTATGATTTGAGCAGCTTTCATAAGATTGTTTTCGCCCGTAAAACTACGAACCTCATTTTCATCAATGAACAATACGTCGACACATTTAATAATACGTGTAAGTTCATCTTTTTTACCATCTATCCAAAAATTCATTGTGTCTAATGCTACTAATTTAGGCCTTTTTTGCATATTTTTAAGTACATACCATTGAAGGGATGGATCTATATTTGCTAGGAACAGATATGGAGTTTTAATATGGGTAGAGTTGAGTTTAGGTGTGAAATCAGCAAAAACATTCAACTGGGTATCCAGTGTCGTACGAGTGTTGAGGTCTTCACTGGTATATAGCCCTGACCATCTGAAAGTCTTGCCACGTTTCTTTTCAATCCCAGATATATCTATTTTATGAACATTAAATACTTCTAAGTCAGATGAACTAAAGTCTTCACCTATAACGGCTACAATACTCACAGGAGCAAAGTAACTGCTGGATATAGAGAAAAAAGTTGCGGAGCCCCCAAGTGCGTCTTCACGTTGACTTGTGGGTGTTTTTACCGTGTCGTAAGCGACGGACCCTACTACTAAAAGCGACATGTTTTTAACATGAAAGCTAAGTTATTAACCATTTTCCCTGTTATTAGATTTCTATGTTCGTATATTATTTGGTACTTATCCGGTGGGATTACAGATTTACCAGCGTGGATTATATATGGCTTGTCGGCACAATACCACATAAATTTGGACCTTTAATTTTTGTTTGCTGGAAAGATTTATTTAATACGGAATGCCATAAGGAGAATAACGTTATGCAAAGGCACATAAATCGATAAGAGTAATTGTTGATTTATGTTAGAACATAGATTGGGTAAATTGTGACAAATAACTTTATAAGTCAACATCATAGCTGGTAGGATTACCTTTTTCTATCCAGGCAGCCGTGCCTTCTTCAATGTTATGAAGTTTTTCAGAATCTATACCCATTGCAGCTGCCATTTCACAAGCTAGTCCGCTACGCACTCCTTGTGCACATATAAAAAGCATCTTTTTATTTTTCGGCAATTCATCAATGCGCCCCAATACGTCATCCACGGGTATAAATAAAGCATTCTTTATGTGGCCATCTACGTATTCTTCGGGACGTCGTACGTCTACGAATACGACATCGTCACTACCATACATTTCTGCAGCTTCTTCTATCGTGAGTCTATAATATGGTTCACCAGGTTCTTTTCTTGGCATTTAGTTCACCTCTTTGTGTGCAGGTATGTTGTTGGTATAAACGGAAAAACTTCCTTATCCATACATATGGTAGTCACAACACATCCGAATGTTAATCTAAGGAACATTTCTCACCGATACCAAACGTACATTTTAAAGTGTACATTGCAACACTGCGCAGATGCTACTATGTGTCTACAAGTGGTGTCAAGCTGAGGCAATTAGCTACGTGAGTAACTAGAAATAGGCACAATTGATTTCACTGTTTGAAATTGCCGAATTTTGGCAATGGATCGCCTATTAAAGGTAATATGTAATCAGTGAATTCATTAGTTATAAATAGAGTTTCATTATCTAGGTAATTATTTGGTAACGGTTTAATTTTATTCGCTATTTTGTCTAAGGAAGCTATGCCAGTATGGCATTTATAATTATTACCGGGTTCACGTATCAGAGTTACCATTTGATCCGAGTGTTCTGTTAAAGCGTATTTTACGGCTGAACGTCCTACCAGTTCGGCTTCTTTAGAGTCTGATTGAGATATACAAGTTACCATCGTACGTTGTATTGTTCCTGGTTTCTCATATCGTGCACGAATCTTTAGTTTATTACTAATTAATCTTGCCAGATGTTGTCCTGGAGAATCAAAATATGCATGCCCGAAATCGTCAACAAAGTAAGGGTTTTTTTGTTGTCCAAGAACGCCATTAGTTCCTCGAGTATTTTCAGCTACGACTGCTATCACAAACCCGAATTTCTTGTAAGTATCTTCCACTCTATTTAAGAAATGATCTTCGTTTAAAGGTACCTCAGGAACACATATTATATGGGGAGGGTCATTATCGTCGTTTTTTGCTAATGAAGCAGAGGCAGCAAGCCATCCTGTGTCTCGTCCCATAACTTCAATTATTGTTATGGGTGATGCATGTCCCATTGATTTTGCATCCTGTCCAGCACCCATAGTTGCTAATATTACGAATCGTGCTGCGCTACCATACCCTGGAGAGTGATCGGTAAGTACTAGATCATTATCTATTGTTTTCGGAACATTTATAACTGACAACTCATATCCATTGGCTTCTGTAGCCAAATATAAAGTGTGTCCTGTGTCAGCCGAATCATTGCCGCCTATAATGAAAAGGAATCTAATTTGATGTTGAGCTAACACAGTTAGTATTTCTGTGATATTTTCCTGCTTAATTTTGCTTCTAGTCGATCCTAGGGCAGCAGCAGGTGTTTGGGCTATTACGTTCCACAATATATCTGGTTGTTTTCGCAGATCTATAAAATCCTCGCGCAAAACACCGTCAATTCCATGGTAGGCGCCGTAAATTCGGTCAATCTTTGGATATTTCAGGGCTTCATTAAAAACTCCAAACAGACTTTGATTCATAACGGGAGTGCATCCACCTGATTGTAGTATTAAAACATTAGATTTCATCGCGATTTTTATTAATCCTATGAAAATAAAACAGTCGTACGTTGGAACTATTATAAATAATAAAATTATGGAAGTGAATTATAAGGATAATAATGGCTCTGTGATTCTAATCCAGAAATCGTTTATCATTGTTAATCATAGTAGGTTATTGAGATAGTTTATTCAATCCCATCTAAAAGAAAGTGGCAAACCTACGGTGTTGTAATGCTGATTATTTTGGATTACTGAGTAACAATTAAAGTGTTAAAGTGTTAATAGGTAAAATGAGAATACATGGCACAATTTGGATGGCTCAAATTGTGCCATGTGGATTATTAATCGCAGCAATTCTTCTAGTCTTGATTACTGTGACGTGTAAAATTTACCCAAAGAATTCTGGGTCTAATACTTCTACTGTTGATTCACAAACGTATAACGTGGATGATTTAGAAGGTAATATTGATTCAGAACTTGTTACTATGGCGAATTTTCCTGTCCATATGGCCTTTACTCCAGATGGGCGTCTTTTTTATAACGAATTTCAGACAGGTAACATAAACATTTTTTCACATGGAGAGATCTCGTTATTCACTCACATAGATATATTTTCTTTGATTGAATGTGGTCTGCTAGGAATTGCAATAGATCCAGATTTTGTAGAAAATCATTATATCTATGTGTATTTTGTTGAACCTGTAGCAAATAGGAATGATATTGGACATCCAGTTATAGTGAGATTCACTGAGGTCGATGGTAAGGCACACGACCCAGAAATCATTGTATCTGATTTGCCTAACACAAACCCCATTATTTGTGGACATGTTGCCGGTGGTTTAAATTTTGGACCGGATGGATTCCTGTATTTTTCTATTGGCGAAATGGAATTCAAGGATCCTGCTCAGGATTTAAATAGTTCATTAGGTAAAATTCATAGAATCAATAAGAAAGATGGATCTGCTGCCCCAGGTAATCCTTTCATCAACAAATTTAATGCAGATCACAGAATATATGCTTTTGGATTACGCAACACGTTCGACTTCACATTTCATCCAATTACTGGTGATATGTATGGTAGTGAAAACGGGCTTGGCAACTGTGACGAACTCAACCTTATTAAACCCGGTGGAAATTACGGACATCCAATTTCTTCGTTTGAACAGGATTATCCCAAGTGTTTGGATCGCTTTGGTGTTAAACCGATCTACTTATATAGTAAACCTGGTATACCACCCGAAGTGTATCCATCTAACGTAGCGCCTACTGGCTTACAATTTGTATCCTCTGGAGTATATCCGAACATTGGGGACGCTTTATTAACTTGTGAATGGATTACAGGTTATATGAGACGCATTTTATTTGATGACAAGTTTGAAGACAAAGTAATTGATGACAGTATACTAACAAGTGATTGTCGATTAGATATAGTTACGGATCCAAACGGAGTAATATACTACTCTAATCCTCGAGAAATTCGAAGATTAATTCCTACACATTAAATCACCCTATAAACCCTTTATTAATAATCTTGGAGTTCACATTCAATTAATGGAGAGGGATTGGTACTAATTGTATTCATATACAATTAGTACCAATGGGTGTTATAAAATGAAGGTAAGGTGGTAAAGTTATCTTATTAGTAAATTCACAATATCTCCATTGACCCAGAGAATTTTAATCGCTATGATGTAAGCTGAACGTTTGAACTACCGGGAGGTGTCAATTGCCTTTCACTCGAGGTATCGGGATTCCAGAGCTTGTTATAATTCTTGTTATAGTTATGATTATTTTTGGCGTCGGTAGGCTAACAGAAGTTGGTGGCGCACTTGGTAAGGCTATAAGAGAGTTTCGTAAGTCTCAATCAGACACACATGCAGCTACAACTGACTTAGAGTCTGATTAAGACTAGTTGGTTTCTGCGTAAAATCTTGAACGGTTATAGGATATATGCAATTTCAAATAACTTGTTCGTTATTTAGTCATGTGTTCTTAGTCGTTGTTAACAGAGTCCAGTTTTGCGGCGATTTGTTTGGGATTTCTTTTTCCAATTTTCGTTAGCCAGATACTGAGTTCATAAAGCACAATTATGGGAGCAGCTACCAAAGATTGATTGATGGGATCAAATGTAGGTGTAATTATAGCTCCTAGGATAAAAGCAATTACGACTGCATATCGTCGTTTTTTGGATAAGAATTCAGAAGTAACAACACCTATTCTGGATAGAAAAAATAGAACTACGGGTGTTTCGAATATTATGCCCATCCAGAATAATAGCGTTATCATTAGATTTACGTAAGTTCCAATTCGTATGTATGGAGTAGCTATATCACTACCGAAATTCAACAAGAAATTAATGGCCGGAGGAAATAATATCCTGTAGCCAAATGCTGCTCCACATATAAATGAAAGCAAACTTAGAGGTAATAAGGCGTATAGATAACGTTTTTCTTTGCCACTTAAACCAGGACGGGAAAATAGTACTATTTGGTATAAGATTAAGGGAAGGGAAGCAAATATACCTACGAGTAATGAAACTTTTGTGGCAATGCCAAGGAATTCAGTTATATCGGTGAAAATAGGTTTTTGATTTGGTATGTCTGAGAATCCTTTTGCTGGTTCCATCAATAGCGATAGGATTTGTTGGTGAAACGCAAAAGCTACGCCTGTACATATCAATATACTTAGGACAGACCAAGTTAGGCGTCGTCTAAGTTCTTGAAGATGTTGTGCAATAGGAAGGGTTTTATCTTGCATCACGTTTCACTTGTAGTTTCTTCATTAGATGTTTCTTGAGTTGGAACATTTGTGGGCGAACGAAATTCTACAGATCCTTCAGGGCTAACCGGATTGTTGTTTGTGGATTCTGGTGTGCGTTTAAGTTGTGATGTGGAGTTGTTGTCCTTCGGTTGCACATTTGTTTCTCCTATGGTTTGTCTAATTTCATCTTCTGTTTCTCTTATGGTTTGTCTAATTTCATCTTCAGGTATTATTTGAGATATATTTGTACTAATCCTACGTATTTCCTTAACTGCTTTCCCTAATAATTTGGCAGTTTCTATCATTCGTTCGTGCCCTAAAAGCAAGAATGCAACTAAAAATATAAGGATCATTTCCATTGGACCCATGCCTAGAAAATTCATGACATATTGCCTGTTTTAGATTGTCTAAGATGACAATCATGACATTTGTCTAAAAACTCGCAATTACGTTTCAGAGATGTTTGCAATTCGAAAAGGTCCAACAAATTCTTTACTTCACAAATAGGGAGCCCTACAACATTGTAATAACATCCATCAATGGTTTTGACCGGATTGAATGGGAAATCTTGTATGCCGTAGCCTCCTGATTTATCCATAGGCAATTTCGAATCTACGTATAATTCCATTTCTTCTGAGGTGTAATTTCTCATAAAAACTTTAGTTGTGGTGACTGTTGAAAGGCATTTGTTAGATTTACAATCTAATGCTGTCATTCCAGTTATCACTATGTGAGATCTACCTTGAAGTTTGGTTAACATGTTTATAGCGTCAGATGCGTCAGATGGTTTGCCAATCACTCTGTTGTCCAGAATCACTATCGTGTCTGCTCCTAAAATAACAGATGCATCTATACCATCATAATGAACTGACCTTACTTTTTCCATTGATAGGCGTAGGACTAAATCGTTAGGACTTTCGTAAGTGTCATACATGTTCTCATCCAAATCTGGGTTGGCCATGATTATTTGTAAATCAAACATTTGGATTAATTCTCTTCTGCGAGGTGAACGTGATGCCAAGATAAATTTAGGTTTTACAGCCATTTCAATGTCCAATTATTCATTGTTGTCACATTTTACATTATTCTGGGCATTTATAAGTTTCTCTAAATCATCAATGTTGCGACACATTCTATGTGATGGGTTTGAGGAAACATGTCTACAGGTTCAATGTTTGTAATATTGAAACCTCTTTTGACTAGCAAATGTAAATCACGAGCCAGAGTTTCAGGATTACAAGATATGTATATAATTTTATTTGTTTGTCGTCTAACAATAGATTCCAGAGTTTCAGGATGGCATCCAAGTCTGGGAGGGTTCAGGATTACAGCATCTGGAGATTCTTCAAGCGTTTCAAAAATATCTTCTGTTTTCCCTGCAACAAATTCTATATTATCAATTCCTATCGCATTAACGCTTGCATCCTTGATTGCTGCCTTTGATTCTTCAATCGCAATTACCTTTTTGACAAAGGGAGCTAATAAGACAGAATAAGTGCCTACACCTGCATATGCGTCGATTATTAATTCTTTACCTGTCAAGACTATTCTTTCGCGTACAAGATTAATTAATTTTTCTGCCTGAACAGTGTTCACTTGGAAAAAAGATGGTGACCCTATACGAAAAGGTGTTCCAGAAACATTCTCTTGATAGTGTGTTTGGCCAGATGACAAATGTATATTTGAATTATGCAATTTAGGCTGTATAATCGATTCTCCTGTATTGATGCCGTATCTAATTGAAAGCTGAGTGGTTTCCTTACATTTGGTTTGCAGAAATCCGAGAGCATCGTTGATCCATGGCGTCATTAACATACATGAATCCACTCTGATGAATTTGCGGGTTATACGGTTAACAAATCCTAATTCCCCATTATTTCTAACTGTGAATCTAGCATGATTTCTGTAGTCAAACTCTAAAGGACATGGCATAGTTTTAGATATGTGTATGTTTTCAAGATTCGAGTATTTGGCAAATTCATTTTCTATATTTTGTTGTTTAAGTTGAAGTTGGAAAGAATATTCTATGTGTTGCCATTGACAGCCGGTACAAGGTCCAAAATAAGGACATGGGGGCTTGATACGGTGACTTGACGGCTTTAATACTTCAGTGACAATAGCTGAGGTGTTTTTCCCCCTTTTCGTTTGGACTCGAAATATTTGAGCTATCACTTCTTCTTCAGGAATTCCTCCAAAAACAGTTATTGGCTCATCATTATAAGTAGCCAAAGTATTTCCTTCAGGACCCATCGAGTCTAATTTTAGGAATTTGAAGTCGTCTTGTGAATCCATGATATATTTTGGTCCATTCAATATCTTTGTAATGATAATTTCATTAAATATAATCATACACTTAGTAAAACTTGTATAGAAGATATTCTATTTAGGTTTTGAGTGGTATACAAATGATTGTACAGTCTAACGGTGGTGGTTAATTACTTTAGATATGGTAAGAGAATCTGATATCATATACAGGTGGCTGTGAGATATTTATGTGTAAGTCTCAAAATTTTGTTACGATCGGATCGTCAAATAACGACTGAGAGAAAAGAATATGGTGACAGAAAGTAGGCTTCCATCGTGGTTTAAAGTTAGAATGCCCGGTGGGCCAAACTATTTAGAATTACTTGGTTTACTACGAGAAGAACAACTTCACACGGTATGCGAAGAAGCTCATTGCCCTAATATCGGTGAGTGTTGGGAACGTAAGACCGCGACT
>CAZSCD010000009.1:0-10749 GCA_964605345.1 uncultured Dehalococcoidia bacterium | reverse complement strand
AGATTAACGTAACTAAAATCCAGGCTATTTTGTTAAATCAAAACGCCACTATTAAGTATACATATTCACATACTACGCTATACTCTCATATATATATCTCACTTACCATAATATCTCTACGAATTAACAATGAACCTCATCATAAAACGTAGCCCTGTTTGTTTGACGGTAAAGATAATCAAATTATATAATGCGAAGCCAATCTGAACTAAAATTATGGAAAATAATTAATGGTCACTCAAAAAACGTCACTGGAAAATTACTTGGCTGATGAAGCCCAAAAAAAGGCTCAGGATAGCACTGCGTGTGGGAAATGCCTTGAAGTGTGCCCAATGGTAAACTACACTCCTTACAAAAACCAAGATCGTGATGTTTTGATGACTCTAGCCAGAGGAGTACTTAAGGAAGGCAATTATTCCGAAGAGGCCAAGGTGGTAGCAGAAGCTTGTACTGGAAGCGCAGACTGCCTGGATGTTTGCCCAGAAGGTATCAATCCTATGCGAATGCTGAAACTAGTCCAGGTGAATGCCGAAAGACTGGAATCAGAAATACCAGGGAATCACCCTAAAGATATGGCTGAAGCCATGAAGGCATATTCCTTGATAGACGTTGTGCGAAGTCTTCAGATACGAGACTCGGAAATGAACTGGTATCAAGGATCCATTCCAGATGAAGTAAAAGCTGACCTAGTGTTGATGTTGGGATGCAATATCATGCGTACGCCTCATCTAGCTCATGCGGGTTTAGAGGTAATACGTCGGATTGGCTTCAATGTCCAAGCAATTGGAGGCAAATCCTACTGTTGCGGCACAACAGGCTTCGGCACTAACAATCAAATGTCCGAAAAGAGTACATTTGGAACCTTCAATGCCTTTGACAAATTTTCCCCTGACCAGGTACTCACGTGGTGCCCATCCTGTTACCACCACTTCAATGACTTTACCAATGGCATCATGGATTACGACTATGAAATGGGCCACACTACTCACTTTTTGGCAAAGAATGTAAAGCGAGTACAGGCAGCAATTGTGAAGCCAATAAGAAAACGTATAGCAATCCATGAACACGCACCTTTGGATTCTAAAGCAACCATAGTGCCAGATGTAAAGAAAGTGCTAGGAGTGATTCCAGGCTTAGACATAGTGGATATAGAGCAATTCCCATACGGATACCAGTGTGGACCAATTCTGGGTGCCAACCCCGCAGCCAAACGTGCCGCACAGAGAAAAGTATGTGAGGAAGCAGCAAAAGCCAAAGTTGACATGTTGGTCACTATACACCAATCCTGTGAACGAGAATTTTGTACAGCAGAGAAGTACTATCCTTTCGAATCCAAGGCTCTGATAATTCTCTTGGCCGAAGCCATGGGGCTAGAATACGAAAACCGCTACAAGGATTTCAAGATGTTGGGAGACATTGACCAGATTATGTGGTCAGCACGGGAATATGTGGCAGATAGCGGCTATTCAGTCAAACGCATTAAGGCGGCTGTTCAATCAGAGTGGGGTCATCCTGATGAACTTTCACCTGAAAGCCTTAACAAGCAGGGTCATTCTGTTTCTGACTTAGGAATGGAATAATACTTAAACCTTTGTAAAGGAATATAGTTGTGAGAACACTAGAACTTACCATGCCACTGGATTACGAATACATGCCTGACGAGATATTCCCCACTGCGGCTCCATTCATTCTTTCATCCACGATTATCGGCCCAACCAGACATCCCAACAAAGGTATCTCTCTTGGAACTGAAACTGGTACATGTATAACTCTACCATCTCAGTTTACTGAACACCGTAAGACTACCAGACTTCATGAAGTAGCCCTGGAGAAACTGACTCTTCGAGATACAGTCGTAGTGAATCTACCAAAAGAAGAAGGCTACGAGATTTCCCCTGACGATATCAATGTAGCATTAACTGAAGCAGATTTCCGCTCTGGTGATGCAGTTTTACTGAGAACAGGATGGGGTGATAAGGATTGGTACCACCGCCCTGGCACTAAGTACATGCTAGGCACACCACATTTTTCTGTTGAAAGTGCAACCTATCTGGCACAGCAAATGAAGAATCGTGAGAGTGATTTGCTATTAACTGATATGGCGCTCATTGCTTTTCCAGAGAAACATCTCATTCCCGAATGGATTCCAATGACAACAAGGCCAGAGCCGTTGCCTTCTCAAAGAGCAGATGGCTATTTGCGTGCGTACACATCAGAAAAAATGTCAGAAGATTACGCTGCAGCATTAGCTCTAGCTCACGCTGGAATCATGACAGTAAAACGACTTGTTAATTGTGAAGCTATTCAAGATTCACGAATTCGTATCATAGTGGGTCCACTTAATCTAATACGAGGCATCGGGTCGCCATGCCGTGTCGTAGCCGTTGAGTATTGAAAAAGGTTAACTTATGCGTCTTATAGATTTATCTATGCCAATTTGGGAAGGTGCGGGCTACGGAGAAATCCTACCCTGGGAAAATGTGCCAGTCCAATTTTTCGAATATATGTTTTATGACCAAAACGGCATCCGAATGACAAAAATAAAGTTCGATGACGAAACTGCCAGTACATTTATGACTCCATACCAAGGTGCGCCACACGAAATACCACCTGAAAGTGCTGCATCATTATTTCCATGGAAACTGAATGAAATCCCCGTAGAAAGACTGATACTACGAGACACAGTGATCCTAGATGTTCCTGGCGAGGATTACCACGAAATTACAGCCGAAGAAATTGATGTAGCAGTAAGTAAAGCTGACTACCGCGAAGGCGATGATGTACTAGTGAGGACAGGATGGGCAACCACTGAAAAAGCCTATGAGCTTGGAGGTGATTACTGTGCAGTTTCTCCTTTCTGGAGCTACGAAGCCTGTATTCGAATGGGCGAGTTAATGGAATCCAAAAAAAGTGGCATATTTATGACCGATACTGCGTTAATCATGTCTGCCGACTATCAAGGTTATAGATGGTCAATTGGAGAAGAACGTATGATCCCTCGTCCAAAACCATGGCCATCGTCTGAGGCAAGGGAACGGTTGATGGACCTAGATGGTCAATGGACTTTTGATGATATGCCTTCTGAATTAGGTCGTGGCGGTTGCCCAGAACTGATGGCGAAAACTATCGCCACTTGCAAGTGCCTGGTTAATGCCAACCAAATCAGTTCTGGAAGAGTGAAGATGATTATATTACCCTTGCTTATCAAACAAGGTGGAGCATCACCTTGTAGGTTTATCGCCGTCGAAGAATGATACCTGTTAATCTAAAACGTCATCTTTACGATTTGGTTCTAAGTCGAATTAATAACCAACTAGTCTGTCTATATTAGCTAGTACGTTGAATAATTTAGTCCCTAATCCACCACTTTCGTGATAACGAATCTTATCTGGCCAGATTCTAATCTGAGTCATCCAGAGATCATCCATTACCTTTTGATATTCTTTTGCTTTTTCTAGATTTCCTAAAGTACCGCCAAGGTATCTCAAGGTCATCCGTTCACGAAATCCCGACGATTTGTTAATTCCTTCGTCTATTAACTCAGCAGTCCCGTCTACAATCAGAGGTTGTGAACGAATTGATGTGTACACAACTATAAGAGAAACTTTTGGGTTTTCACGCATATATCGTATTTTAGCCTGGTTGGTCACGCTGCTACAGTTGAATGTTTCCCCATCGTATTCGTACCAACAAGGAGTCACTCTAGGTTCACCTTGTGGCGTTACAGTAGCCAAAGCAGCTATATGTGGGTACTTAGTTAACTCTAAAAGCTCATCCGTGGTCAATTTTGTGCTTTTCGAAACCATAATCATTGTTCACAATTATAAAACTAGTTCACTATAGACATTATTTATTTCCACATGCAGTGTATACAAATATCGATCAGTAACTATTGATAATCACATCGTTCATCTAGTGGTATACCTCCACTTCTGTATTGTCCGATGGATGATATATTGTACATTTCTGTATCTCCATCTGTGTTGATACTCTCAACCGGATAGTTACCTTGATACCAAATGACGTAGCCTAAATCATCACATACTTTCCAGTCGTTTATTTCTTCTAGATTCGTACTAACTCCATCAACTCTACGACTAACTAAAGCAACTCTATAGGCATTCTCATAATATTTATGTGACATATCTCCTCTGTATATCCAATAAAACACATCAACGTCTTCATATCTAAGCAACCATTTTCCCAATTCATATATCTCATCCTTAGAGGACAATTCTGTTACTTTAAAAGATTTAACTATGGTGTCTTCATCATCTCCTAATACTTGAAATTCAATTAATTCAGGTGGAGGTGTTCCGTGGTAGGGTAGGGTTTTAGCACAGGCTAAAGATGTAACCAATATCGTTGCAAAAAGAATTGTAAATATTTTCATATAATACATAATGCTATATAAACCAAATAATACATAAATTCCCTCATCCTATCTATTTAATTTTTTTCTTTTCTAACACCACTGAATTTTCAATTTGTTTTGGCGAGACTTTCCAATATTTTTTAAGGAGTTGAACAGTCCGTTCTTTTTCGTGAATAACAAATCCACATCTTGCATAAAATTTAATTGCCCAAGTAGCATCTCTCCATGTTCCAACATACAAACTAGAACTTTTATTGATTCCAAATAAATATTGCAACAGCGATGTTCCTATACCGGTCCCTTGGTAATCAGGTAATGTGTAAGCATGTCTTATTAAAGTAACAGTTTCTAATTCCTGAATTCCCATTACTCCAACCAGAGTATTATTCTTTTCATATCCAAACATACGAACACCATTCTCTAACTCATTGATTAGATCTTGTATCAACATATAAGGTTCATGCCAGCAATCATCTGGAATGACTCCTTTATATTTCAATGCAGCATTGTTGATCACGAAGAGAATATTCGAAAGATCTTTTTTTGTATATTCCGTTATCATGTCAATCTCTAATATAGATTTTCTTCATATAAATCTATACGTCAGTATTCAATTGTTCATTTTTGTATGTTTTACATTTTCGCATACTTTACATTTCCATGATCTATGTTAGATGATAATAAAACCGAACTTTTCATTTTCTTGAAATAGGAGATTATATTTAATGCCTTCGTTTGACGTGGTTTCCAGAACAGACCTTATGGAAGTGGATAACGCAATAAATGGAGTGAACCGAGAAATCAAACAACGGTTCGATCTATCCGGAACAAAATGTAATATAGAACGCGTTGACAACACTCTAACAATAATCGCTGACGACACTATGAAATTAACACAGGTAGAAGACTTGCTCCGAAAATATCTTGCACGACGAAAGGTGGATATAGGAGCATTCGAATTCAAGTCAACACAAAATGCAACTGGAGAAACCGTCAGGCGTATGATAGACATTAAACAAGGAATCGAACCTGATCTAGGGCGCAAAATCACCAAAACAATCAAAGGAACTAAAATCAAAGTTCAAGTTTCAATCCAGGGAACTGAGCTCAGAATATCCGGCAAAAAACGTGACGATCTGCAAGCCACAATTGCATTTATGAAAGAAATGGAACTTGAACAGCCACTACAATATGTGAATTTCCGGAATTAACATCTGAAAACAACTCACCTATAATTTGCGATTATTTAAACCTTAACATCCATAATTCCCCATCAAATCACATAAATCTTTTCGAAGAAGCCTGACACTACTATCTGTATCTTCGATTTTCCAATCAAGGTTATCGAGTTCCCATTCAAGTTTACTCACTTCAGTTGTAACCTCATTAATCACTTCATCTACATAAGATTTAGTCACCTCACGATTCAATTGTTGAGTCACTTCAGTGTCTATTAGAATTTTTATTTCTTTTTCACTTAAAGGTTCGGTAATTGAACCACCTATAGCTATGCCTAAACCTAAAACTATAATCAAAACTGCTATTCCTATAGCTACTTTGAAACTATCTACTGAGTATCGCATCTTATACCTCGCTTAAAGCAACAATGTTACTCACTATTAAGCTAACCGAAACGCTAAACCAGGCGCAGGCAGGTACGCATTTAGCTTTGTGTGCATACATTTTTTCATGGATTACCGTAACAGACTTAGCTATCATCTGTTTTTATAAACTTCATCGAAAGAGAATTCACGCAATGACGAGTATTTGTTTCCGTATAATGTTCTCCAATAAAAACGTGTCCCAAGTGGCCTTCACAATTCGCGCAAGATATTTCTGTTCGAACTCCATCTGGATCAGGTATTCTCGTGACTGTTCCGGGAATTTCTTTATCAAAAGCAGGCCAACCGCAATGAGCATCGAATTTATCTATGGAGCGATATAATTTTGCATTACATTTTCTGCAAATATATGTGCCAGTTTCATAACAATCATCGTATTCACCTGAAAATGGAGGTTCAGTTCCTTTATTTTCAATCACATATTGTTCCTGAGAGTTAAGTGTGTTGTATTCTGAATTAACCATTTACCCATCTCCATATATAATTAATATCATCATTGGGTTTTAAGTGTTGGACATCGGACGTAGTTTACTTAAATGTTCTTTTCGAAACTTAGCTAATTTAGGAGATATCACAATCTGACAATATGGTTGATTTGTATTCCTGCGATAGTACTGTTGGTGATAGTCTTCTGCTGGATAAAAAACTGATATAGCCGTCACTTCAGTTACAATAGGATCATTCCATACATCAGTACTATCTAGACATGAAATCGTTTCCTCAGCAACTTTTTTCTGTTTCTCATCATGATAAAAGATAGCTGATCTATAGGAGGAACCCACATCATTACCTTGGCGATTCAACGTGGTAGGATCATGAATTCCAAAAAATACACTTACGATTTCTTCATATGATATAACACTTGAATCAAATGTTATTTGCACAACCTCAGCATGACCAGTCGTCTCAGAACATACCTGTTGATATGAAGGTTCAGGAACATGTCCTCCAGAGTATCCTGACACCACTTTCTCAATGCCACGGACTTGCTCGTAAACTGCTTCTAGGCACCAAAAACATCCACCTGCCAAAGTCGCTAATTCTTTGTCCATATTATAAGACTCCCATTATGAAAAATGGTTTACATCCATAATTATACTCTAATCGTAATGCTAATATATGAACGTAACCTCCCAGTATTTAGATATCTACCAGTTGGTATGAGACCCATCACGCCTATGCAAATGAGGTCTTTCCCAGAACTTAAAAGTTTGTTCTCTAGCGAGTTCTTCATTAAATTCAACTCCTAAGCCAGGACCATCAGGCACGATATGATATGTCCCTTCTAACTTAGGCTGTTCAGGAAACATTTCTGAACTAAAATCGAAATCCTTTTCCAATGAACGTTCTTCTAGCCACGCAAAATTGGGTACGGCAGCTCCTAATTGAATACACGCAGCTGTACTTACAGGTCCAAGTGGATTATGAGGCATTAAATCTATGTAATGGGCCTCACACCAACCAGCAACTTTCATAGCTTCCGTGAATCCTCCAATGTTGCAAATGTCAATTCGAGCATAATTCGTTAATCCACGTTCTATATACGGCATAAATTGCCATTTACTAGCCATTTCCTCACCAATAGCAAATGGAACATCTGTCATAGTTCTCAAAGTCTCATAAGCTTCAGGCGATTCATCTCGTATGGGCTCTTCAAGAAAATCAAGAGTTCCTCTAGGCATTGCATTACAGAAGCTTGCGGCTTCAGCAACAGATAGCCTGTGATGGTAGTCAATTCCTAGTACAGGTTCTCTTCCAACAGTTTCTCTAAGTTTGGTTAACCACTCAGAAGTAACAGCAATAGATTCTCTAGGTTCGAATAGGGTAGGATCATCAGTTTCAGGTCGACCCCAAACAGTGCGAACGACCTTCCATCCATCATTAACCAAACGAATTCCGTCTTCAAGTATGCCTGGTCCTGGTTCTACTACAGATGTTACAAAACACGGCACATGATTTCTGTGTTTACCTCCAAGTAATTGATATACAGGTATGCCCAAACGACGTGCATTCATATCATGAAGTGCAATATCTATAGCTGACATTGCAGATGTAACTACTCTTCCTCCTTCAAAGTAATGACTTCTGTACATCTCTTGCCACAGTGCGCCTATTTTTCTGGAATCTCTTCCAATCAACCATTCTCTAAAGTGTCTAACTATTCCATCTACAGCAAGTTCTCGACCTGTAAATCCAGATTCTCCCCAACCATACGCACCGTCATCCGCCTCAACTTTAATCACGCACAAATTACGCTGTCCTTCCCAAACAATATATGTCTTAATAGCAGTAATTTTCATTAAATTATTACCTCCTATACATCCGAATAACTAAGTCTATTATATTAAACTACAAACCAACCGGTTACTTTCTATAAATTGTACTCATAGAGTGTGTATGTATTGTTGCAATTAAGATTAATTGTCATCAAGTAAAATTTGATTAAGTTTATATCCCAAAGCCATGTATTTTCCCCATTCACAGAAGAAAGGTTCAATGTCCTTAGAATCAATTCCGTACTGCTGTTTACAATAGCTAGTAACTTCGGAATCAATTGGAACGTGACTGAAATCATGACATAACATCATAATATGGCTAGCACTATAATGTCCTATCCCACGTAATTCAATAAGGTTGTCAAACGTAATATTTGTATGAATTAAGTTGCCTTTATCATCAATGTAACCTTTTCTAATCAATTCGACAGTCGTATCAATGACAACCTTAGCACGAAATCCAAGTTTAATCCGTTCACGAAGAAACTCTTCTCCACATGTCAGAATTTCTGCAGGTGTAGGGAACGTTCTAGCACCTAATGTTTCTACCAGTGCACTCACCATACGAACTGTGGATGCCCAATTAGTATTGATGGTACATACGGTTTTAATAAAATCTTCATAGAATGTGCTACATCTTAAAAAACGACCACCACCATCATTTATGAAATCAGCAACTCTAGAATCCAATTTAGATATCATACGAATAGCAGGTTTAGGATCCCAATCTATGGATAACCATCTCTGGACGATTGTTTGAATTCGTTCAAAATCCTGTTCATCTAATTTATCTATATAAATACATGTAGAGAAACTCTTAGAATCTAACTGAGTTACGGAAACTCGAACAAGATTGCCTGTCTTTAAACGTTCTGGTCTTGATAGTTCGTTCTTGTTAACATCCCACTTCCACGGCGCAAGGTTAACCCATCCATGACTCGTGACAGTATCATAAAGCGAAATAGAGGAAATACTATGTAAAATCCCGCGTATCAATCGTTTCTCAATTTATCCATAAAATCCATAAATAAACTTCATCAAGTTATCCTACTACAAAACCACATCAATTATACTTACATTAACTTTAACCTTTAGTATTAAATTGAATATGGCATTCAAATATCCAGTTTAATTAACAAGTGGAAAAATCTGTAAAAATAATGTTATCTTTATCAACAACATACATAAATTACATGTCTCTTAAGTTCAGAGTAAATTTCCTTGACAGAACCATTTTCTAAACAATTCGTACGATCTGTTGACGCCAATCGTACCGTCAAAGACGCTTTAGTTAAATCCGTAGGTAGTTCGAGACGTCGTTCACGAATCTCTGTAACTGATTTACTAAGTCCCATGCAAGCATTCCATAAATGGACGTATCCTGATATAAAACCTTCTCTTGACCGTTTGCAAATCATGATATCTGGAACTGGGTTTCACGAAGAGTTCGGTAAACTTGTATCCACTGAAGAATACTTGGAACAGCTTTTAGAACTTGACGGTATCATAGGCAAAGTAGACATCTTTGAAGACGTACCTGTCGAACTTAAAACATCATCATCTATCCCAACAAACATCTACAAGGGTCGTAGTTCATACTTCGAACAACTAGGCATGTACTGTGCTATGGCAAATAAAGAAACTGGACGTTTGTTTATTTACAAAAGACAACGCGACGAACAGCCAACGGAACTTAAAGTTTATGAAGCCAAATTCACTAATCTGGAAGGAATAATTCGCGAAATGAAGTATCGTAGAGACATCTTTCATGACGCACTTGAACGCAATGATCCTTCTAAATTACCTCAATGTGAATGGCTTTATAGAGGATGCGATTACGCCACCATGTGTCCATGCCGTGACTTAACACCGATATCTCCTGTTGTAAGTCGTGACGAGGTAGATATCACAGAAATGCCTGATTTGGCAGAGGAACTCAAAACCAAGCTTTCAGCTGTTCCCCCAAAAGAATCTGGCTTGCGTTTGAACGACCTAGTATTCCCACGCAAAACAGCTTGCCAAAAAAGCCTAGATTTTGAAAAGGACCAAATTGGAGAAAGATCACGTCCTATACAAGAATTAGAACGAAAAGGGTTCCGTTACGCTCTGTACACAGCTCTACGATACGGGTCTCCAGGGCATTTCAAAGGAGTTTCGGTTAAGTTTGATTCAATGGTAGATAAAGTAGATATGTATAACGATATCCCAACCATTTTACGAACTTCAAGAGTAAGAGATATGATTCAAAGAGATAACTTGCCTTCATTCTTTTCTTACTATTTCGATCGTCTAGCTTTCGAATGTGCGTTAACTAACATTCGACAAGGTAGGCTAATCTTATACTACGAACAAATCCCAGGCGACAAATTCATGGTCTATGACATATCCTTTCACAACAGAGAAGCTATCATGAGTGAAGTCAAACGAAGAATTAATCTTCTAGAGTCGAATGCTCCAATTACTGACCTACCTCCAT
>CAZSCD010000008.1:0-7651 GCA_964605345.1 uncultured Dehalococcoidia bacterium | reverse complement strand
GTAATAGTTCGACTCACATTGATCAAGTGATTCATAATGTAGTCTCATATATAGAAAACTTGAGAGAAGATGTTGAACTAACAGAGTGTGAACGACAAATTATTTCAGAGTTTTAAGTTGTAACAATTGACTAGAACAAATAGTCATGCTAGATTCGTCATATATAATACACAGATAAACAATCACTGACATGAAATATGGAGGGATGGATTATGGTTGCTGACGCTAAAATTACCGCGGAAATAATTTATTGCGTACCTTGAAGCTATCATGCAACGGCGGCCTGGATGGCCACCGAATTATTCGCTGAAGGTGGAGGTGATATTGCAATTACCCTTACACCAGGCGTGGCTGGGGTGTTACAGGTGTATGTGGATGGAGAGAAAGTGTTTGATAAGAAAGAAGAGAATGGCGAAACCCCTAGTTTAAATAGAGTCAAAGAATTGCGGTCCATAGTTAGAAGAAAATTGAGTGATTCTTAAGAAAACACTCAATTTTGCAATATTGTTAAGCTACTTACAAGTAGCTTAACAATATCTTTTGAGACTTTAGAAATGTTTCCTGAATAATGTATTCTGTAAGGAAATGTTTTAGTGAGTGTTATCCACTATTTGATTTATGGAGTTAGTTGAATTCCTCAAAATGTGTTCATTGTATGTCGAGTCAGTTGACTGTCTTATTTAGGCAAAATTGATGACTAGTTCGTTAGATGGAATATCAGTTTTAGACTTAACGCAGGGTATGGCTGGTGCTGTGGCGGGAATGTTACTGTGTGACAACGGAGCCAGGGTAATTCGAGTTGAATATTGTGGTAGTGAAGAAGTCAGACAACAACCTGCTTACGCTGTATGGGATAGAGGGAAGGAAAGTATTTTCCTTAACTTATCTAAGGCCTTTAATGCAGACGAAACTAATGTACCAAAAGAACTGAATGATTTTTACAATCTTGTTCGCAGTAGTGATGTCATAATTGAAACATTTGAGCCATCTTCCGCGTATCAAAATCTTGTAGATTACAAGAAACTTAAAGATATAAATCCTTCTTTGGTGCATTGTTCTATCACTGCTTATGGTAAAAAAGGGCCATATCGTGACCACCATGCGATGCATGATTTGGTAATGGCTCGTACTGGCATTCTATCTGGACAGCCCACATTTCGTGATGGCCCATCTCACTTAATTCATCCTGTCCCAAGTTTGGGTGCTGCAATTCTTGCTTCTCAGGGTATCGTCGCAGGACTTTATGCTAGAGAAAAATCAGGTTTTGGAACCAAAGTGGACACTTCATTGCTTGCTGGAGCAATTCTTTATTCACCTAAAGTTCAAGGAGAACAATTAAATACTAGAGAAATCAGGAATGTGACGGTGGGAGGAGGCCCATTTTATAGTGTGCTTGAATGTGCGGATGGCGAGTGGCTTCATCTTGGATGTCTTCATGCTGATTTTGTTAAACGAGCGGCTCAAGTGATGGGAATTATGGACGTATTATCAAAACCGCGATTTGCTGATGGAATTCATATAGAATCTGAAGATGTACAAGAAGAATTATTGGAAATAGTTGCTGAAGTTATAAAAACAAAATCCTGTAGAGAATGGTTGCAACTTTTAGAGAAAGCAGATGTCCCATGTGCTAGGGCATCTACAACTGACGAGGCCATGGAAGATCCGCAAGTTCAATTCAATGACATGGTGGTTGAATTGATGGATCATAAATTGGGTAATACATATCAGATGGGCTTACCTATAAAACTTTCCAAAACTCCGGGTGAAATACATGGATCTAGACCAAAACCAGGTGAACATACCCACAGAGTATTAAAAGAAGTTTCAAATGATATGGATTGCCGTAGAGATACAGATATAACACTTAACAGGATTGACGCTTTGGATTTGCCTCTTAAGGGCGTTAAAATCTTGGGAGCAGCGAATGTAATTGCTGGACCAACAGCGGCTAGATGTTTGTCTGGATTAGGTGCAGAAATTACCAAACTTGAAGCCGCGGCTGGAGATATATCACGTGTAGCAAATGTTCCGTACTTTTATGCATTAAATGCTAACATGAGATGTATATCTGCGAATACCCGAACAGACGAAGGAAAAGAAATAGCTGGGGAAATGGCGATTAATGCCGATGTTCTTTTAGCCAATATGCGACCAGGAGCTACTGATCGTATGGGATTAAATAGTCAAAAGTTGAGAGAATTGAACCCCGATATAATTGAGGCGCATATAACTGCATATGGATGGGATGGACCGTACGCACACAAACCAGGAGTAGATCCTCTTGCTCAAGCCATCATTGGATTGGAGAGAGCTCAGGGTGGTTACGATAACCAACCAGTAATGGTTAGGTTGGCACCTACAGATTACACAGCAGGCGCTTTAGGGGCACTTGGTGTTGTGATGGCGTTATTTGCACGAGAACGTTTTGGAGTGGTTCAGAAAGTTGACACTAATTTACTGAATGCAGGAATTTTCATCAGTTCGGAGTATTTTATTAAATATGATGATAAACCTCCCAGGCAACTCACGGATAAGTATCATTATGGTTTGAGCGCACTTCATCGTGTTTATGAAACTAAAACAGGTTGGATTTATATAATTGTGGAAACTGATAAGGATTGGAATTCATTGTGTGAGATATTTGATTGTGGTGCTATTTTTCCAAATGTGAATTATGGATCTGTTGAATTGCGTATGCATAACGACAAATATATAGCAAATTTTTTAACAGACATCTTTAAATCGAATGACATGGAATCATTGCTAAGACTTTTTGAAGACAAAAAAATCCCATGCGCTCCAGTTATGGATGAAGAAACTTCGGTGTTCTTTTCAGATCCTCAAGTTATTTCTAATGATATGGTGATTGTGCATCAGCACCCCAGAATTGGATGGCTTAAACTTACTCAAAATGAAGTGAAATTTGAAGATATAAATCCTGTATACGGGAGGCCTACTCCTTTGCTGGGGCAACATACTGATGAAGTTCTTAAAGAATTAGGTTATTCTGCTGTTCGGATTAAGGAATTGTATCGTAATAACATATTAAAGGCTGATGTCGGTTGACTAATATGAACAAACTCAATTATTGATTGTTTGTAACACTTTATATGTTTTATATGGTGTGCTGGCAGTATGATCCTTGAATTGATTGAATGTATTCAATGTGATATCAACTCAGACTTTGTGTATTACAAACACCTTCATGATATACTTTTGGGAAAATTTGCATGCTTATTATTTTAGTAAATACTGGCTTGGTTGTTAGTAGGATCGTGTGAAAGATATATGTTCGATATTATTATCTCTGGTGGGATTATTGTAGATGGAACGGGACAGCCGGGATATCGAGCTGATCTTGGCATAACAGGTGAGGTTATTAAAGTTATAGGTAATCTTGCCTATGCAGAAGCTAAACGTGTAGTAGATGCGACTGGATATATTGTTGCTCCTGGGTTCATAGATACTCATACTCATTCTGATGGAGTATTGTTATCAGATCCTCAACATGCAAATTCTTTACGCCAAGGTGTCACAACAGAAATCCTTGGGCAAGATGGTTTGTCATACGCTCCGTTGTCGCCAAATAATTATCGTATATTTAGCCGTTATCTTGGAGGACTTTTAGGAAATGTCACTGATGACCTAGATATGAGTAGTGTTACAGCCTTTAAATCTCATTACCATCGCAAAGTGTCTATAAATACTGCTTATTGTGTGCCACATGGGGCTATTAGATTGAATACGGTTGGGTTTCGTGATGTCCAATTAACGGGTGATTCTTTGGCCAAAGCTAAACAAGCGATAATAAATGGTATTGAAGAAGGAGCAGTTGGATTCTCCACGGGTCTTTCGTATTTTCCAAATTCATGGAGTGACACAGATGAATTGGTAGAATTGTGTAAAGCTACTCATGACGTTGGAGGAGTATACGTTACTCATCTTCGTGACGTGAATACAGATAGAGCGTTTAGAAATGGAGGTGTTCCAGAAGCGTTGGAAATAGGACGACGTTCAGGTGTCAAAGTGCACTTTTCACATTATCTCACACGGCCATCTTATGCAGGTACAGTAAAAAAACAAATGGAATTGATAGATCAAGCCAAAGCCGAAGGCGTTGATTGTTCTTTGGAATTGTATCCCTATCCAACGGGTAGCACTTTCCCAATCGTGTTTTTACCTAGTTACGCACATGAGGATGGCCCAGATGGACTTATGAAACGACTTAGAGATCCGGTCGAACGCAGGAAATTCATAAATTTATTGAATGATAACGATGATATGCCTCGAGACCTTGAAGGAGCTGTGTTTACATATCTATCTAAAAACAAACATTTTGAAGGCATGAGTTTTGAAGACGTTTGCAAACAGCTTGACATAACTGTTGGAGAGGCGTTGTGTGACATTCTTTTAGAAGAAGATTTACAAGTTGGTTTCCGTGGAGCTCCTCCTCATAGTGTGGCCATTTGGAATCAAATCAGTAGAGATTGCATGGAGTTTTTGTCTAGGCCTGATTATATGGTGGGTAGTGATTCAATACCGATAGGGTCTTTATTACATCCACGTGCATTCGGTACCTTTCCAAGATTTCTGGGTAGGCTTAGGCGTAAATTCGATATGATTAGTTTGGAACAAATGATACAACGAATGACTGAAAATCCTGCACGCCGTTTCGGATTAAAAAAACGAGGTGTTGTGAAATCTGGGTATTATGCTGACATTGTAATATTTGACGCTGAACATATTAATGATAATGCTACATATGATGATCCACGACAATTCCCTACTGGAGTTCCATTTGTTCTTGTAAACGGACAACTGGCAGTAGATCATGAGCGATGCACAGGAGTGTTTGCCGGTCAGGCAGTGCCATAGTTCCAATGTTTTTACTTGAATTCCAAGAGTTGTTAGTTGTCATTGCGACATTATTTACTGGTTCAACGATTTTAGCTGTTATAGGTTTTGGGTTTGGTATTTCCACTAGTCCTATACTACTTATGGTTTTGGATCCACAAACAGTTGTAGTTACCATTTCTAGTGTGACAATAATATTATTTTCGTTAATAACTATACGTAAGAGAAGACATTTATCTGTTGGTGATATGTATCCGTGGAGTTTGGGAGGTGTTTTAGGTGCACCATTGGGGGTTTTTATTTTAAATACCGGTTCAGCTCCAATTTTGAGAATCAGTATCACCATACTAATAATGTTGCTTACTATTGCTACTGTATTTAATTACCGAATTGTTATGCCTGAATGGCGTATCTTGTCGATAGTGATGGGATTTGTTGTTGGTGCGTTAACCACTTCACTAGGTATAGGTGCACCATTGATAATACTGATTTTAATTTCTCGTAATTGGAACAGCGAAAAAATCAGGGCATGCATGTCTGGATACAATGTATTGGTTATGTTGGTAGGTATATTCGGATATATTTTAACTGATCTCTATACAACGGAGATCATCACTTTGATTGTTGTTGGAGTTATTCCGGCTATTATTGGATATAGTTTGGCAACTTACATGATTCAAAATATGAATGAACGCTTATTCCACTTTGCCGTTTTCATATTTATAATGACTTCAAGTTCGGTTGTTTTAGGTAAAGAAATGACGAGAATTTTCTTGTAGAATTGCCTGTTCGCAAATGATTGTTATTGGTTATGTTTTTTGAAAGTATTGCAATCATTTATCTAACAACGCTACAATTAAGTTGATGTAAAACAGCGCGGTCCCAAGCGCTATATACGAGATAAAAGGCGTTAGAAGTGGATCAAATATCTGACCATGGTTTGATCGATCTTAGAAAACGGATTCGACACTCTGCAGCTCATGTTATGGCTGACGTGGTAAGGAAATTATTTCCGGAAACCAAATTGGCCATAGGTCCTCCTACTGAAGATGGGTTTTATTATGACTTTTTTGTGTCAAAACCTTTCGATGAGAAAATCCTTGATGAAATAGAATCACATATGCAGAAAGTTATTTCTTTGGATATTCCTTTTGAGTATAAGGAATATCCAAAAGAACAAGCCTTAGATATGCATTCAGACGAGCCATTTAAAGAAGAAATAATTCGAGAAATACCCGATGACGAAGTTGTTTCCACGTATAGTCATGGTGATTTCGAAGATTTATGTTCAGGTCCACATGTGGAATCCACAGGTAAGATTATAGCTTTTAAATTATTGAATGTTGCTGGTGCATACTGGCGTGGAGATGAACAACGCCCCATGTTGCAACGTATATATGGGACTGCCTTTGAATCTCAAGAAGCTTTAGATGAATATATTAATCGCTTGGAGGAAGCTAAACAACGTGACCATAGATTATTGGGCAAAGAACTGAATTTATTTTCAATAAGTGATTCGATAGGTCCAGGTCTCATTATATGGCATCCAAAGGGCTCCATAGTGCGTGGTCAAATCGAGGATTTATGGAAATCGGAACATTATAAGTCTGGATATGATCTGGTCCAAACACCTCATATAGGTTTGGCGAATCTGTGGGAAACTAGTGGTCATTTATCGTTCTATAAAGAAAACATGTATTCGCCTATGGACATGGATGGAAAGGAATATTATTTGAAACCAATGAATTGCCCTTTTCATATTATGTATTATAAAAATGATATTAGAAGTTATCGTAATTTGCCGATGCGTATTGGAGAATTGGGTTCCGTTTACAGATATGAGAGGGGAGGAGTTTTACATGGATTACTTCGGGTTCGTGGAATGACACAAGATGATGCTCATATCTTTTGTACTCCAGATCAAGTCGATGTAGAAGTGAATCGTGTACTTGATCTCACATTTCGATTACTAAAGACATTCGGATTTGATAAATTTAAATTAATGTTGTCGACGAGGCCAGATAAGGCAGTTGGATTGCCTGAACGTTGGGAACTCGCTACTGAGTCTCTTAAACGGACATTGAATCAACGAAGTTTGGAATACGAAATAGATGAAGGTGGAGGAGCCTTCTACGGACCTAAAATAGATGTGCATATTCGGGACGCTATAGGGCGTTTGTGGCAGTGTACAACTGTTCAGTTCGATTTTAATTTACCAGAACGTTTCGGATTAACTTATATAGCCGAAGACGGACAAGAATATCAGCCATACATGATTCATAGAGCTTTGCTTGGTTCTATAGAACGATTTATGGGAGTATTGATAGAACACCACGCTGGAGCTTTTCCTACCTGGCTGGCACCTGTACAGGTTATGATTGTACCTATTGGGGATAGACATCATGATTACGCAATACAAGTTAAAAACCAATTTGATGAACTAGGGATTCGTGTGTCAATTGACGTTCGTAGTGAGAGAATGAACGCCAAAATAAGAGATGCCCAAGTACAAAAAGTGCCATACATGCTGATTATTGGAGATCGTGAAGTTGATCATGCTGCAGCGTCTGTCAGGCTTAGGTCTGGTCAAGATTTAGGACTGATGTCACTTGTTGATATCACTTCGCGTGTTACTGAAGAAATTAACAAATTTGAATAGATCCAGTTAATTTGAGTCATTATATAAGATTAGTGTAATGCAATCTATTTTGATGCTTATAATGGTAATGTCATTTGGGTATTTAACCAAATTCACAAGTCTAATTTCCAAATTCCTATTGCCTAGTTAGAATGG
>CAZSCD010000007.1:0-19683 GCA_964605345.1 uncultured Dehalococcoidia bacterium | reverse complement strand
AATGTTCTGGTAGGAACAAACTCTCCCAGTTTGTGCCCAACCATATTTTCTGTAATATATACAGGTACGTGGCGTCTCCCATCATGTACCCCTATAGTCAACCCCAACATTGTAGGCATTATTAGAGATGATCTTGACCAGGTATTAATAACGGCTTTGCTGTTACTAGTACGTACGGCTTCTATCCGTTTTTCCAGTTTTGGATGAACGTATGGCCCTTTTTTAATTGATCTGGACATTACAGCTAATCTCCTAACGCTTGGTTCGTCGCCTTACAATAAAACGATCAGTGGATTTATTTCGCCTAGTTTTATATCCAAGGGCAGGTTTACCCCAAGGAGTTTTTGGCCCAGGCATGCCTATAGGTGACCGACCTTCTCCTCCTCCATGAGGATGATCCCTTGGTGACATAACAACACCTCTAACTGAAGGCCTCCACCCCATATTACGCTTTCTCCCCGCTTTTCCAAGTTTAACATTTTTATGATCTACTGCACTGACTTGACCTATCGTTGCAATGCATTCACTAAGGATATGTCGCATTTCTCCGGAAGGAAGTCTTATTAGGGAATATTTGTTTTCTTTCGCAAGTATTTGTGCAGCCGTACCTGCACTTCGAACTATTTGACCGCCTTTACCTGCCTTTAATCCTATATTGTGAACCAAAGTTCCGGATGGAATGGCTTTTAATGGCAACGCGTTGCCATTACGTATTTCAGCCTGTTCTCCAGCTTCCACAATATCACCAACACTTAGCCCATTAGGAGATAAAATATATCTCCAGTCACCGTCGGGGTACTTAACTAAGGCTATACGTGCCGACCTATTGGGATCATATTCAATCGAAGTTACCTTACCAGGAACACCAATTTTATCTCGTTTGAAATCGATGATGCGAAAGCGACGTTTGTGTCCGCCTCCACGATGCCTTACCGTTATTCTTCCACTGGAATTACGGCCTCCATGTTTCTTGATTGGTAACAATAGCGACTTTTTAGGAGTGCGTGTTGTTATATCATCCGTTGTCTGTAAGACGAGACCTCGTTGCCCTGGAGTCGTAGGTTTGCGAGTTTTTAGTGGCATTTAGACGCCCTCAAATATTGTTATTGTGTTTCCTGGAGCAAGGGTAACAATAGCTTTTTTAGACGCTTTCTGTGTAGTGATACGTGCTCCATAGCGCTTGCGTTTACCTTTCAAATGCATTGTGTTCACCTTCGTTACAGTCACCCCAAATGCTTGTTCCACTGCACGTTTGACCTGATGTTTGGTGGCTGTCAGAGTAACTTCGAACATGTATTTTCCTTGCTCCTGCATGGAAGTACTTTTTTCTGTCACAATTGGTTTTCTTAAAATCTCTAGAGGATGCATTTTGGTTAATTACCGATTCCAGAACTAGTCTTCTCAACGTTTTTAACATATTTACCTGTAAGTACTTTTTCCGCATTACGTACCGAGTCTACAGTCATTATCAAGGTTCTATGATTGAGTAAATCAAGCGTATTAAGTAAATAGGCAGGCAAAGTTTTCACTTTTGGAATATTTCTTGCACACCTTAAAATTTCATGACTGACCCCATCCGCTATTAATAGGGCCGAATGAGAAACCTTTAAGGTGTTCAGAACTTCAGCCATATCCTTAGTTTTACTGTTAGCCAAAACTAACTTATCTAGTATGACTATATGACCTTCACGAGCTTTATCTGACAGCATAGAAACGAGTGACAGACGCTTCATACGTTTCGGTGTATTATGCCTGTAGCTTCTTGGTGCAGGACCAAAAACTACACCGCCACCTCTCCATTGAGGCGCCCTGATTGTACCAGCACGCGCCCTTCCTGTTCCTTTTTGAGGTCTAGGTTTTGCCCCTCCACCTGAGACATTAGCTCTTGTTTTTGTACTTGATGTACCCTGGCGAGCGTTTGCAAGTTGACCAACCATTACTTGGTGAATCAGGGCTTCATTAATTGGTACAGAAAAAACTTCGTCGCTGACATCAATTTTCCCAACCACTTTACCAAGTACATTTTTGATATCTAACTTCATAATTAAAAACCTTACTCTTTCCCAACTTGCCTTTTGTGTATGATGAGTAAAGAGTTTCGCGCGCCCGGGACACTTCCTTTTATTAACAGCAAATTTCGTTCCAAGTCGGTTGATACTACCTCTAAGTTTCTAATAGTGACTTGCTTGTTACCCATGTGTCCTGCCATTTTAAGCCCTTTCAAAACTTTACCTGGATATGTACCAGCACCTATAGATCCGGGTGCTCTATGTCGATCAGACTGCCCATGTGTTTTTGGGCCGCCCTTAAAATTATGCCTTTTCACCCCGCCTGCAAATCCTCTACCTTTTGATAAACCTGTTGCATCTACTTTGTCACCTGGCTTGAATATGTCAACATTTATTTCCTGACCCACTTCTATGCCAGATATCGATGCTGAATTAATTTCACGTAAATACCTGAATAATTTGCCTGCTTTACGCAAGTGCCCTTCCTTAGGTTTATTCATGCTCTTAATTTGCTCAAATCCTAGTTGCACACCTTCATATCGATCATTTTCCAAAGTTTTGACTTGAGTCACAGTACAAGGCCCAGCTTGAATTGCCGTTACGCAATCTGCATTACCGTTATCTCTAAAGACCTGAGTGGTGGCTATTTTTTTTCCTATGATTCCCTGGATTGTCATATGCTTGTAATTTACCTACAGTTTGATTGATATTCCGACACCGGCTGGAACATTCAGTCTTGTCAAATCGTCTATTGTTTTGGATGTCGGATCCATAATGTCAATAATGCGGTTGTGTGTCCTCAATTCGAAATGCTCACGTGAGTCTTTGTCTACGTGAGGAGACCTGAGTACACAGAAGCGTTTGATTGTAGTTGGCAAAGGAACTGGGCCAGTTACACGAGCCCCCGTTCTCTCTGCCGCCTCTACTATTTGGCTGGCCGATAGATCTATGACCTTATGATCAAATGCTTTTAGGATAACTCTAATTTTTTGCTTGTTGACTTGTTTGTTGACCATTGTAAACCATTATAACCTTATGTCACTGATATTGATTGAGGAGCTTCTTCGTAGTTGTGGAATTCCATTGAATGGCTTGCTCTACCTTGAGTCAAGGATCGGATAGCTCCAGCGTACCCAAAACTCTCTCCTAGTGGAATTAGGGCCCGGACAGTCTGAATGTTTCCTTGCCCTTCAATAGACCTTATATTCGCGCGTCTGCGACCCAAGTCACTTAGAACATCTCCGAGGAATTCTCCTGGAGAAACAATTTCTAGACTCATAATTGGTTCTAGAAGTTTAGCCTTAGCTTTTTTCATGGCTTCTTTCATTGCTAATGATCCAGCGACGTGGAAAGCCATATTAGAGGAATCCACATCATGGTAGCTACCGTCAACAAGACTTATTTTGACATCCACAACAGGATATCCAGCTATTGGCCCAGCGCTCAATGCTTCCATTATGCCGTGTTCAACCGACGGAATAAATTCTTGAGGAATTGCTCCACCTCTGATCATATTTTGAAATTGTATGCCATCACCACGATCTAGAGGCTCTACATTGATCCAAACGTGCCCGTATTGTCCATGCCCACCTGATTGTTGAACATGCTTCCCTTCGGCCTTGACTTCACGGGATAATGCTTCTCTGTACGAAACTCTGGGATTACCCACATTGCCTTCAACTTTGTACTCTCGTCTCATACGATCCTTTAATATATCTAAGTGCAATTCTCCCATGCCAGATATGATAGTCTGGCCCGTTTCATCGTCATAATCTACTTTGAATGTTGGATCCTCTTCA
This sequence comes from uncultured Dehalococcoidia bacterium, assembly GCA_964605345.1. Lineage (GTDB taxonomy): Bacteria > Chloroflexota > Dehalococcoidia > Lucifugimonadales > CAZSCD01 > CAZSCD01. Next base: position 15,875 of record CAZSCD010000007.1, on the reverse strand, counting down.
GATAACTTAGACAACGCATCTATAAGTTTATCTTGATCTACTGGAGATTTAGGCTCTATTGCTATAGATATAACTGGTTCAGGGAATTTTATGGTGTCTAAAACTATGGGGGCGTTTTCGTCACATAGAGTTTCGCCAGTCGATGATTCTTTGAGACCAACAGCTGCTGCAATTTGTCCTGCGTGTACTTCCTGCACTTCTTCACGACGTTGTGCATGCATTCTTACGATTCTGCCAAGGCGCTCTCGTTTTTTGGTAGTTGAATTGAACACCATTTGACCAGTTTTAACTTTGCCAGAGTAAACTCGGAAATATACCAATCTACCAATAAATGGATCGGCCATAGTTTTAAATGCTAAAGCTGCAAATGGGTCTTCGTTACCAGGATTGCGAACCACATCTTCGTCTGTTTTAGGGTCTTTTCCATGGATCGGAGGAATATCAAGCGGAGAAGGTAAATAGTCGCATATAGCATCAAGTAACGGTTGGACTCCACAGTTTTTCAACGCACTGCCGCATACCACTGGAACTAGAGCGTAATCCAACGTGGCTTTACGTAGCCCTCTTTTTAATTCCTCTTCAGTAATTTCTTCATCATTCAGATATTTCTCTATGAGGTCATCGTTGGTTTCAGATATTTTTTCAACCATCAGGCGCCTGTAAACTTCCACATCTTCCATCATATCCCCAGGTATCGGTGCTTCTTCTGGGACACCATCAGATCCGTCCGTATATATAAAAGCTTTCTGTTCTATGAGGTCCACCATACCACTGAATGAGTCTTCTTGCCCAATGGGGATTTGTATTGCCACAGGCTTGGCTTCTAGTCGATTCGATATACTGTCCAAAGTTCTCTGGAAATCTGCACCAGTCCTGTCCATTTTGTTTACGAAACATATTCGTGGGACGTTATATCTGTCTGCTTGCCTCCATACAGTCTCAGATTGAGGCTGTACGCCAGCTACAGCGTCGAAAAGTACTACTCCTCCATCCAGAACTCGTAAACTCCGCTCCACTTCAGCTGTAAAATCGACGTGCCCAGGAGTATCAATTACGTTAATGTCGTAGTCACCCCAAGTTGCAGTTGTGGCTGCAGATGTAATAGTTATACCGCGTTCTCTTTCTTGTGCCATCCAGTCCATAACGGCAGTCCCCTCATCGACACCACCAATTTTATAAATTCGCCCTGCAAAAAACAATACGCGTTCAGTGACGGTAGTTTTCCCAGCATCCACGTGCGCTATGAAACCAATATTACGTGTGGCTTTTAAAGAGGAATCTTGAGACATATGAGAGTTGCGCCCTGATTCGGTGTTGGGTTTTGACTTTGGTTTAGTTACCATCGGTAATGAACGAAAGCCCTGTTCGCCTCTGCCATTCTGTGTGCATCCTCTCGTCGCTTCACTGCCGCGCCTTGACCTCTGTACGCCTCCATGAATTCTTGCGCCAGACGACCTGCCATAGGCTTACCGCTTCTGGCACGTGCAGCGCCCACAATCCATCGAATTGAAAGGGCCATACGCCTTGTTGGACTTACTTCTGTTGGTACTTGGTAATTTGCACCACCTACTCTACGTGATCTAACTTCAAATATAGGTGAAGCATTTTGAATAGCTTGGTTGAAAATTTCCATAGCAGGCCTTTTGACATCTACCTCAATTTGATCCATTGCAGTGTAAACAATACGTTGAGCGATTGTTTTCTTACCATTGACCATCATTTTATTGATGAACTGACTCAACTCCACACTGTTATACTTAGGGTCCGGTGGCGGTATACGTTTTTCGGCTCTTCTACGGCGTGACATTGTATCTTCTTATATGGTTATATTGGTATATAAACTCGGGCATTTAATTATTCTTTCGAGCGCCGTATTTACTACGACCTCTTTCTCGGCCAGCTACGCCTTCTGTGTCAAGTGTCCCACGTACGACGTGGTATCTTACTCCTGGAAGGTCTTTGACGCGGCCTCCACGTATTAATACTACAGAGTGTTCTTGGAGATTATGTCCTTCTCCTGGAATATAGGCAGTCACCTCCATTCCGTTGGTTAGTCTGACACGCGCTACTTTGCGAAGTGCGGAATTCGGTTTTTTAGGTGTTTGAGTACGTACTTGGACGCAGACCCCCCTTTTTTGAGGAGATGCGGCTCCTTTGTGAGTTCGATTTTTCAATGAGTTGTAGGAAAACGTCAATGCAGGTGACGGATCCTTACGTCGCTTTGACTGTCTTCCTTTTCTTACAAGTTGATTAGTAGTAGGCACAAGTAATCCTCATTTAACTCTCATTTCATTGCGGAAAAAAAGACGACTCTCAGTCTAGAGAGTTGCCGAACAGGGATTATACATTTGCCTTAGCTATAAGTCAACGCAGTTGGACGCCACCAAATAACCATTTTTTGTTCGGTAGTGGGTTTGTTGGGGTTAAATGACAAAACCACAAACTTCCAAAGCCCAAAGACAGGACTAACATAGAGTAACGCTACCGGCTTATTCAATCTAGACGGTTAAGTTTTACTTTTGTGCTGCTTTACTAAGTTCAGCTCCAGCAGTGAACCCAACTCGTTTATGTGCGGGTACTGTAATTAGAGATCCTGCTTGTCCGCCTCTAATGGGCCGTACTCTCCTAGCCTTGACCTGTCTTATTTCGAAGGAGCCAAACCCAGTAAGAACAACTCGGTTGCCCGAGGCTAGTGCATCTTGAACTGTTTCCAATACTGCGTTAAGTACAACTTCACCCTGAGCCTTGGAAGAGCCAAGGGACGTTGCAATTCGAGCGCTTATCTCGCTTTTTCTCAGTGTCTCCATTATACCTATTACCCCCTAAATCATTATGGCTGCTATAAGGCTTTTCGAGTGGACACAATCATATATAAGGCTTTTCCAGAACTATGTCAAGTCCTCACTTAAGTCGCATCTTACTGGGTATAACAGTGCAATTACTAATATGAGCGTGTTGGTCAGTTACTGAAATTAGATATTGCTGGATTTCGTTAAATATATGTTAATCAACAACAATAAATAGATGCATATGTGATATATGTGGAATTCTGGACTTATTCAGACTTGCTTATAAATCGTCCCTAGGAGTAAAATGTTACGTAGTTATTTCTTAAATCGATTTATTACTTAGGAACATGAAAACGTGGATGCACATCAACTGGTTTCGATTAAACCCAATAACAATATAGAAGATTTTCACCCTGGAGACAGTGTGAAGGTTAACGTTAAAGTCATAGAAGGCGATCGCCAGAGAACTCAAGTGTTTGAAGGTGTAGTTATCCGTAAGAGAGGAGGTGGGACAGACGCTTCTTTTACGGTTAGACGAATAAGTTACGATATTGGTGTTGAACGCACTTTTTTGTTGCACTCACCGGTAGTCGAAGCTGTAAAGGTTGTGAGACGTGGGGCGGTGCGCAGATCAAGGCTTTACTATCTTAGAGGTCTTTCTGGCAAAGCAGCACGTATCAAAGAAGCTCGCCGAGGCTAACTAACGGAAGATTTACGTATGAATGGTGGGATGGTTGTGTCTTCTGATATGTACTGCTTTTTTCTTTAGTGAGAAACAAGGTGATATCCTGCTATTCGGATAGAATTGACCTTATTCAGGATTTTTGATGTCTACTAGTCCTGCGTTAAAAGGGAGAGCTATGTGATGGCTAGATATGCCGAAGTTGCAGTAGATGCTCCTTCTGGTTACAACCACACATTTAGCTATTCCATCCCAAAATCTTTGACAATAAATATCGGTTGTGTCGTTGTTGTTCCATTTGGAAAAAGGACACTGCAAGGTGTCGTATTTTCTCTTGTAGATAACCCACAGGTGGCACAAACACGTGAAATTCTTAGTGTTGTAGATCCTAATGTTATTCTTTCATATATTCAACTCGAATTGGCGCGCTGGATAAGTCAGTATTACATGTCATCACTTTTTGAGGCTGCTGCTTTAATGTTACCGCCAGGTTTACGTAAACGGTATAAAGTTTATCTTTCATTAGGATGTTCTGTTGATCAACTACAAGCTGATTTGCTTACACCACTAGAACAGAAGATTTTAAAATACGTATGTCATAAAGGTGTCGTAGATCAAGAACGTGTGATCAAGTTACTTGGTCCTAAAGTTAAACACAACGTTGACAGGTTAGTGAGTAAACAAATTTTGGAACGGGTGAGTAGTAGAAGTAGTAAAACGGTTAACCCAAAATACGTTTCGTATCTGGATTTAGATAAAAATGCTAAACCGGTTGTAATGAATTGGCTGTCTGACATGTCTAATAGAGCACCCAGACAAACTGCATTACTGAAACATCTTTTGAGTGATGTGAATCAGTTATTACTTAGTGATGCACGAAAAATGTACGGATATAGTACCGTAGCTGTTTTATTGAATAAAGGATGGATAGGAAAAAGCGATATTCTTGTAGATCGTGATCCTTTAATAGGGAGAACCTTTCCTCCTTCACCAGATGTAACACTAACACCACGACAGAATGAAGTGGCTTCAGAGATCAGTGACAGCATGTTGGATGAATCGAATGACTCGAAGGTGTTTTTGTTGCAGGGTGTTACGGGGAGCGGTAAGACAGAAATTTATATGCACGCAGTAGAACGATGTCTAGGCTTAGGTAAGAAAGTAATAATTCTTGTGCCAGAAATTGCACTAACTCATCAGACTGTAGAGAGATTTGCTGCTAGGTTTCCAGGTGAAGTGGCGGTTCAACATAGTGGTTTGTCTCTTGGCGAACGATTTGATCAATGGTGGAAAATAAAGCAAGGAGATGTTTCTATTGTTATTGGTTCTAGGAGTGCTATTTTTGCACCTCAATTAAATCTCGGATTGGTAATTATTGATGAGGAACACGAATGGACTTTTAAACAACATGATAGTAGTCCTAGATATCATGCAAGAGACGTAGCCTTGAATTTGGCTAATTTATCTGATGCAGTTGTTGTAATGGGTAGTGGATCACCAGATGTGGTTTCATATTTCAAAGGTGTTAACAAAGAATACAGATTGCTTACTCTTGCTGATCGTGTTTTAGATACTAAAGTGCCTTTTCCCAGATATTTAAAACAGTTAGGAACTCAACAAGACACATCGCAAGTTATGAAAGATGACTACAGAAAATTTCCATATAGTGTACCCATAAAATATGTTACTACAGTAGATGTGGTAGATATGAGAAAAGAGTTAAAAGAGGGGAATAGAAACATTTTCAGTCGTTCTTTGTTGGTATCTATGGAGGAATGTTTAAAATCGAATGATCAAATAATTTTATTTTTGAATCGCAGAGGTTCTAAATCATATTTACAATGTCGTAATTGCGGCATGAATCAACGTTGTAGGCGTTGTGATATGTCTCTTACATACCACAGAGAAATCAACAAGTTAGTTTGTCATTATTGCAGGTTACAAAGGAGAACACCTGATAAATGTCCTAGATGTTTGAGTTTTAGGTTAAGTTACTATGGTATAGGGACACAAACTGTAGTTGATGAAGTATCTAGGCTATTCCCTGGGGTTTCAATACTTAGATGGGATAAAGATTCTGCTAAAACATATAGGACATACGAAGAGTTTCTTAAAAGATTCAGATCACGTGAAGCACAAGTAATGGTGGGAACACAGATGATTGCCAAAGGATTACATTTCCCTTTTGTAAGTTTAGTAGGTGTTGTGTCAGCTGATATTGGGCTAAATATTCCAGATTATCGATCAGGAGAACGATCTTTTCAATTGATATGTCAGGTAGCAGGCAGGGCAGGTCGAGGCCAATCGTTGGGTAGAGTTATTGTGCAAACTTACCAGCCTGATAATTATGCAATTAAGACTGCATCTGCTCAAGATTATCAGCAATTTTATAATCAAGAAATGGATTATCGTAGTAAATTAATAAACCCGCCTTTCAGTAAACTTATCAGATTGATTTATTCTCATATTAACCTTGCTTCGTCTGAGCGTGAATCTTTACGTATGGCTACAGTGGTTCGTGAAAAGCGAGATGATTGGGCGTATACAGATATTGATGTTTTAGGTCCTACCCCTGCATATCCGGCACGTTTACGCGGAAGTTACAGATGGCATTTGATTCTAAAAGGCCCTGATCCAAGGATGTTACTTGATAAAATTACAATCCCTCCTGGCTGGGTTGTTGATGTGGACCCTGTGAGTCTTACTTAATTTCTTTATGGACAATGTTGATTTGAAATTCATTAGTTTAGATATCAACAGTACTTGAATACTATCTAAGCAAATCAGAAAGTCTGTTTTTTTAGATTATGTGATGAGCCTATCGTATGTGGAAATGGCTTGAATAATTAAGGTATAGGTTAGGAATTAAACATGAATGACGTGAACGAATCATCGAATATATTGAGCCCTATGGAATGGCGTTGTATAGGACCTTATCGTGGTGGGCGTGTTGTTGCTGTGGCAGGAGATCCATATGAGGCGAACGTTTTTTATTTTGGAGCATGTTCTGGGGGTGTATGGAAAAGCACTGATGGTGGTGTCTACTGGGGAAATGTTTCTGACGGATTTTTTGGAACTTCATCAGTTGGAGCTATTGCTGTGGCCGAATCTGATTCCAATATTGTATATGCTGGTACAGGTGAAGCATGTATTCGAGGTAATTTATCGCATGGGGACGGTGTATATAAGTCTACAGATGCAGGTGAAACGTGGACTCACGTGGGATTGAAGGATACTAGACATATTGCTCGTGTGAGAATTCATCCTGACAATCCAAATATCGTATATGTCGCTGCATTGGGACACGCTTTTGGTGCTAATAGTGAGAGAGGAGTATTTCGTTCTAAAGATGGAGGTGTAACATGGGAGAAAATTCTATTTAGAAGTGAAAATGCTGGAGCTATCGATATTTCGTTGGATTCAAATAATCCGCGTATAATTTATGCGTCCATTTGGGAAGTGATAAGATCTCCTTGGAGTCTCTCGAGTGGTGGCACAGATAGTGGTTTGTATAAATCTACCGATGGTGGCGACACGTGGACAGAACTCACGAATAAACCAGGCATGCCTTTAGGACTAAAGGGTCGGATTGGTGTGGCTGTATCTCCAGCGAGACCAGGGCGTGTTTGGGCAATTATCGAGTCTGGAAATGGTGGATTATTTAGAACGGATGATGGGGGAGATACGTGGAACAATGTTTGTGCAAAACGGGAATTGACGCAACGCCCTTGGTACTACCACCATGTTTTTGCACATCCAAAAGATCCAGAAACGGTTTGGGTTCTTAATTTACAGGCATGGGTGTCAGTAGATGGAGGGCATAACTTTGAACGGATGGCTACAGCTCATGCAGATAATCACGACCTTTGGGTTGACCCTCGTAATCCTGAACGAATAATTGAAGGTAACGATGGAGGCGCAAGAGTTTCTTTTAATGGAGGTCGTTCATGGTCATCCATTGAAAACCAGCCTACAGGTCAGTTTTATCATGTTGCGACTGATAACCAATTTCCATATAGAGTATATGGTACCCAACAGGATAATACAGCTATTAGTGTTCCAAGCCGTACGAATAAGGAGGCGATTACTTGGGGGGATTGTTATGCGGTTGGATTTTCTGAAAGTGGATACATAACTGTTCGTCCGGATGACTCCAATATAGTTTATTCTGGTGCTGTTGGTAGTGCTCCAGGAGGAGGAGGATCTCTTTTAAGATATGATCATCGTTCAGGACAAACACGGATTATTACAGTATGGCCAGAGGTATATGGTGGTTGGGGTGCAAAAGATTTAAAATATAGATTTCAATGGACATACCCCATAGTTATATCACCACATGACCCGAATGTGCTTTATGTGGCAGGAAATAGATTGTTTAAGTCTGATGATGAAGGAACAAGTTGGGACATTATCAGTCCTGATCTCACTCGTAACGATGTATCCAAACTTGATCCATCTGGAGGTTCTATAACTAGGGATACCACTGGTGCTGAACACTATTGCACAATATTTTCGTTTGTAGAGTCGCCACATAAACCTGGTGTCTTTTGGGTAGGATCTGATGATGGGCTGATTCATATTTCTTTTGACAATGGAGAATCATGGAATGATGTGACTCCTCCAGAATTGCCCGAATGGGCTACGATAAATTTGATTGAAGTATCCCCACATGATCCAGGCACTGCATACGTAGCAGCAACTAGATATAAACTTGATGACTATCGTCCATTACTATACAAAACTAATGATTATGGTCGGAATTGGGTGTCCATTGCGACTGGAATATTGACATCTGATATAACCAGAGTTATTCGTGAAGATCCTGTTAGGAAAGGTTTGTTGTACGTAGGAACAGAGACTGGGATATATTTCTCATTGAATGATGGCGAGATTTGGCAATCGCTGCAATTAAATTTACCAATCGTTCCTGTGCACGATTTGGTAATAAATAAAAATGATTTAATAGTTGCGACACATGGTAGGGCTTTCTGGATATTAGATGACTTGTCGTTGATTCGTCAATTGAATGGCGATGTAATAAATTCGTCTATTCATTTGTTTTCTCCTCAGCCTGTTTATTTTGGCAGGATCAATTTCGAAACAGATGAACCATTAGTTACTGGTAACAATTACCAGCTTGTGAATGGAGTAAACACGACTTTTGTACAGCGCAAAATGCCAGATGGGCGAGTAGTATATAAATTCATCGATGCCGGACAAAATCCCGTAGATGGATTGAAGGTAATCTACTGGTTTAAAACAGTACCTGATGGAGAAGTCAACATCATTTTTTTGGATTCAAATGGCAAAATAATCAGAAGTTTTTCGAGTGAATCATTATACAAACAAGATTCTATAGATCTTAGATATAGTTCTCGCGTTTCTGTATGTGCAGGCATGAATAGTTTTATATGGGACATGCGACATGAACCTACACAAAAATTGTTTAATGACTCTTATGACCCTAAAACTTTTCCAGGTCCACTGGTGCCCCCGGGTAGGTATCGAGTTCAGATTTTAACAGAAGACAATGTGTGTGAAGCTTTTTTCGATATACTTAGGAATCCTAATGTGCCATCAACTCAATTGGATTTAGAGAATCAATTCGAATTTCTCATACAGATTAGAGATAAAATTTCTCATACTAATGATGTGATAAACAAGCTAAGAAATGTTCGACGTCAAGTTGAGAATTTGCTGGAAATTGCTGAACTTAAAAATACTGAATCATCTATTCGAGATTTAGGAACGAAAATCCTACGCGTGTTGGATTCAATAGAAGAAGAATTGATTCAGACTAAGCCTATAGATGAGTATGTGTCCGATGTATTTCATTTTGAGGTTAAATTGCATAATAAATTGACTGCTTTGGTTGATGCGATTTCAAATTCTGATTCTTTACCAACTGTTCAATCTTATGAAGTATTCCAATATTTATCTGATTTGATAGACAAACAAATTGAATTATTCAGGAATGTCGTCGACGAAGATATCAAGGAATTTGTGAGTGATCTAAAAGATTTAGGTGTACCGATAATCGTGCCAAAGGTCTTTCCGTGGTAAGGTCACGTGGAGTTGTATACGTTACCATTGCTGACTTAATAGTTAGATCCGCGTATCAGATGGGCAAAACACCCTTGCTGCCCATATTTGCTGCGTCTATTGGTGCAGGAGATGTTCTTCTTGGGTTAATTGTATCTGTTTCCACAATGACAGGCATATTTTTTAAACCATTTATTGGATTCTTGTCTGATAGATATGGACGTCGTATGTGGCTTATAGTTGGAACAAGTTTTTTTGTTGGTGTGCCGTTCGTGTATAGATTTGTAAATTCTCCAGAACAGTTGCTTTTAGTCCGTATGATTCATGGGGTTGCAACTTCTATTTATGGTCCTGTTACGTTAGCCTATGTAGCTGAACAATCCCAATATGGACGTGGTGAACGATTGGCATGGTTCAGTATGGCTCGTAATGTTGGTTATGTTATAGGGCCAGCTTTGGCAGGATATATGTTGTTGTGGATGACTCCAGTTGCAGTGTTTACATTTATAGGAATCGTAAGTAGCTTGGCTATCTTACCGATGATTTATTTGCCTGATACGATAAGTTCGCGTAGTCAACGGAATTCTAATATATTATTGCAGGGGTTAAGAGCATTTGGCTACGTTTCTAGAATTCCCATGGTGTGGTTAGGTGGAGGACTACGAGCTACAATGTTTATAGCGCTGTATGCTGTTAAAGCATTTCTGCCTATTTATGCATTGTCTATTGGTATGAACATAGCTTTAGTTGGTATCTTTTTTGCTTTACAAGAGATGATTCATATTTTACTTAGTCCCGCTAGTGGGAGAATTGGTGATGTTATAGGTTATCATGTTGCGGTTACTTCCGGTATGGTTATACTAGCATTTGCATTGATTCTAGTTGCTACTGTTGATTCGATATTTTTACTGGTTGTTGTTGCAAGTATGATGGGGTTTGCTAGATCGCTTGTTTTCCCATCGGTTGTTGCTTCTGTATCACATAAAGTGGATGGGGAAAACCTTGGAATTGGAATGGGAGTTTTGGGGTCGATACAAAATACAGGTAAAGTTTTGGGTCCCGCATTGGCAGGTGTACTGGTATACTGGTTTGATTATATTTTTACGTTCCAATTTATAGGAATCATATTACTTATTGGTGCTTTTATTGGATTTTGCTACAGTCAATATCGTAATCGTTTCATTCAGATAGAACAGATGTGAATATAAAGAGTATGGAATTGTTTATAGCTATAATGTCAGGTTAGGTTGCAGCATTTATTTTTCCATCCTCAAGTCTTCTAAGATATGTAGAAATTCCCTATGGTTTGAAATTCCGGACATAATATTAACAAATGACCCAACGTTTGGAACCAGACTTCTAAGTTCTTTAAGTTGATCCCCCAAAGGACTTATGGATGCGGAACTTTCAGCGTAGTTGCCGCGAAATGCGAAATACGCTTGGTTTAATTTACGTAACCTATATCCTGCCAGTACCAAATGCCACCATCTTTCTTTCATGTATCGTTCTGCCTCTATTATTTTGTCTTGAGACAGTAAAGTTTCGACAGTTAGGCGGATTTCACGCATTTCTAGTGTAAGGATTGGATCTCTTTGATTTTCTGGCAAAAACCTACTTGCTGAAAAATCAATATCTCCGCCCATTTGAATAAAAGCAATATCTCCAAGTTCTCGTCCCGCAATATCGGCTGTGGTTTCGTTTATAACCAGCATCTCGTTGGAGTTATACATGTTTTGGCCTAAAGGGTTAAAGAAAAAGTAGTGATGCAACCACTCGTGTGCAGTTATTCTCAGAATTGATCGTAGTAAGTAAGTGTTTGGTATCAACGAAGGATACGTTGCGAGTCCTCCTAAATCATCTACGAATGCTGATAGATTATAATTATCTAACAGTTCGTTTTCTATGCGATTTCTTTCAGATATGTCTATATCTGAGTTTAATAGAACGGTTTCTTGAAGTTTGATTTGATCTCTAGGAGAAATCACCAGGACTTTTGGTGTGTCATCAAAAGTTATATCTACGGGAGGGAATACTACACCTAACCAGGATTTTAGTCCCTGTGATTTTAATACGATATCTAGCTCGTTTTCTATTGTAGATTCTGCACGTGCTCTGAGATCTCTTTCAGTTTTCAAGAGGTCGTCCAAGTATGAATTAGATAAATAAGACTCTTTTTCTATAACAGAATTCATAGTAATTGATGGATTATTAGCTAATTCTTCCAAACGTCGCTCCTCTTTTTTTATTCGACGAGCTAGAATTAGATATTCATCCAGTAGCGATAATTGCTCTTCATGTGATGGATTGTTTCCTAGTAGTGTGTCCCATCCAAGATGTAGCCATTTTCGGTAAAAATTTGTCTATTCAAATTGCTCGAGAGAAAAAAGGTTTTTTGATGCGACTATCTTGGCTGGAGATAAGTATAGTGTGTCAGTTTGTGGTATTAGGAGTATGGCAATTAGAAATCCTAAAAATAGCCTGCTGCGTAGACTAAATTGCTTGTTATATTGATTCACGGTTTCACCTATACTTCTATCGAAGCTTAATTAGGTCTATTTAATACAGACTGTTTTGCAAGTAAACACAAGGTGACTGACTCAATGGACAAGTAAGTTGTAACGGATTTATCAGTATGAGTGTAATATTATACTGGTAAGATCGTGCTATATCATATATGTGTGCAATATCTTCCAATTAAACTAAAAAATTCATTGGCGACGTTAGCAAAATTGTTTGCCTATTGTTATGTGAGGATAAAATGAATGTATGTAATGAGGAAACACAGGATTCATTTTTTGAGACACCTTTAGTAGAAGTCATTAGTGCTGTTACTTTTGAGACTACCAATATGGCTGAAGCTTCAAGGTTTTATTGCTTATTGGGGTTTGAACTCATTTACGGTGGGACAGAGGATACGTTCACTAGTTTCAGGGCTAATAAGGCTTATGTCAATCTAATATTAAAGGAAAATGAAACTACAACAATAAGATCTTGGCCTGGTCGTATAATTTTTCATGTTTCTGATGTTGATGCTCTATACGAGAGCTTGATAAAACTTGGATTGAAGCCGGAATTTATGCCTAGGGATGCTGAATGGGGAGAACGTTACTTTCATATTGTTGATCCAGATGGAAATGAACTTAGTTTCGCTATGCCAAATTGACGCGAGTGAATTATTAATGATATACATCCTGTGATTGAGGTGTTATTTCCAGTACTATAGTAAAGGCGTGAGTTGCTAGTAACTGAATGAAGGAGTCGGATGAAATGGCCATATTTGATGGATACAATGTATATGAAAAATTAGGTGTTACTCCATTAATTAATGCAGCAGGTACCAGTACGAATATTGGAGGTTCCAATCCATCAGATCGAGTAATGCAAGCTATGCTTGATGCCAACCGTAATTTTGTGGATATGGGAGATCTATTGGACAAATCAGGTGAATATATTGCTGAACAGCTTGGAGTGGAGGCAGCATATCCTACATCAGGAGGCGCTGCTGCCTTGGTTTTAAGTTCCGCAGCTTGTATAGCTGGTATTGATCAAACTCTTATAGGTGAATTACCTGAAGCTGGGATTAAAAAAAACAAAATACTCATACAGAAAAGCCACAGAAATAGTTTTGACCGTTGTTTTGCTATAGCGGGTGCTAGAGTGATTGAAGTTGGAGTCAATTCCAGTTGGACTGCTAATGAATTAGACAAGGCTATAGACGAAGAAACAGCCGCAGTGGCTTATTTAAATCCATTTTATTATGATGTTTCTAATGAACCATTACAAGAAACTGTGAACGTGTCTAGAAATCGTGGTATACCAGTTATCATAGATGCTTCATGTAGTATATATCCGCTCGCACGGTTCCGAGATATTGCACAAATGGGAGATCTGGTGTGTTTTGGAGGGAAATATTTTAATGCCTCTCATGCAACTGGATTTCTGTGTGGAAGAAAAGACTTAGTAGAGGCTGCTGTTGCTCATGGATTTATTGGACTCCCAAATCGTTCTGGTAAACATGGTGTAGGACGTCCAATGAAAATGGATCGTAATCAGATTATAGGACTTGTAGCAGCTTTGGATGAATGGTTTACTATGAATCATGAAGATAGATTCCAAAAATATGAACATAATTTGTTGCACATTAAAGACAAGCTTTCAGGTTTGTCGGGAGTCAGTTCTAAGTTAGTATTTGAAAGTTTGTTTACAGGAGTACGTCTCCAGATAGACATAAATCCCAAAGAGTCTCTCAGGAGTGCTGAACAAATTTTTACTGAACTTTTGGGAGGTATACCTAAGATATGGGTTGGGTTTCGGGAGTATTGGCATGGTGAGCATGATGACGATTGTATTCAGATTTATGCGAATACTCTTTTTGAAGGAGAGGAAGTGGTGATAGCAGACAGATTATGTGAATTGCTAACTCCATAAGTTATTGTTTGCATTAATCTAAGGTGACTTGTATTTAAGTAGAAACAGATCTCTCCCCCCAGCGTAATATTCACTACCTTTTGGGGTTCCAATACTGCCATTTGGAGTGTATAAATCAATCGAAGGGAAGCCTAGATCAATCGATGCATCTAATAGTTCTATATTAGGTGATTTCAATTTGAAGTTGGGTGTGCCTAGAGTGTATGGTGGCTCTTGAACTTCTCCGGTTACGAAGAGAATTCCAGATTCGCTTAAAGTCATACTAACGTGTGGCCCATCGTTTCCAGCACTTCCCCAGGTGACTTGAGATAAGAGAGTCCCAGAGCTACTAATTTCTAAGAGAATTACGTCTTGAGATCCAGCTCCTGTACTTGCAGTTATACCGGAGATGTAAACATTTCCCTTAGGATCTGTTTCCACATGGAATCCAGCATCTCTAGTGGCGCCTCCCCATGTACGTTGCCAAATTAAATCACCTGAAGGGCTGAGTTTTAACAAAAAGATATCTAGATCATTTGTCTCTGGGTTGGTAGCCCAACCTGATGCGTATAAGTTGTTTGCGGTGTCAACATTTGTCGCTATAGCCCATTCGTTAACGTCAAATCTACCCCATGTTTTTTGCCACAGTAAATTCCCATCAGATTCAAATTTGAGATTTAGACCGTCTTTGTCTCTGGGGTGTTCGCCTCCTGCGCCTGCACTATTAGTTAACCCTGCCACGTATATATCTCCAAATTGATCTATTGCAATGGAGTATCCACAGTCTTCATTTCCACTTCCTCCCCATGTACGTTGCCACAGTAAATCTCCATCTGAATCGAACTTAAGGAGAATAATATCGTGGTCTCCACTACCGAAATTTTGAGTAATTCCTGTAATGTAGATATTGTCAAAAGTATCTATATTTGTGCCAAAGCTATAGTCTAATTTATCTTCCCCCCATGTTTTTTGCCACAGTAAATTCCCGTCTGGATCGAATTTAAGGAGAAGAACATCCTCTTTTCCATTGGGACGGAAACTACCTGTTGATCCTGCTATGTATGCGTTATTTTTTGAGTCCAAGACTACACTGGCTCTTGTAATCCAGTCATAGCCTTCACCTCCCCAAGTTCGTCGCCATAAAGTGTTGCCATAACGGTCATATTTGAATAACAGAATATCCCAGTCACCAGCGCCAAAACTTGAAGTTTCTCCCGATACGTATATGTTTCCATTAGGATCTAAAGTTACGCCTCTTCCACGATCCCTTTGGTTACCTCCCCAGGTTTTGACAAAATATATACCGTCATCTGTGGGTTGTGAATAAGTTGTTTGGGGATTGTTGTTAGAAGTTTCCTGTGACTCACTTTGGTTCGTAAATTCTGAGGAATCAGATATGGTATCTATAATTACAACAGTTTCGTGTATGGATGGTTTTATTGGTGGATTTGAAGATAAAGAATTCTTCTGGTCACGTTCACCACATCCTGTAGCAAATAGAATGCTGGTAGATAAGGTTAAAGTCATTATTAATCCTATACGCATGGTCAGAATTATAACATTCTTCAAAACTAAAGTGTACGACGTGGATTTAGACACATGTAATCATTTAAAATCAAGAAACCCATTAACTAAGTTAATTTAGTGATAAAGATATATTGATTGTTACTTATTGAACGTTTAGGCGAGTAACCTTTTTTTGTTTGGGAGAGATAATTCATATGATTTACGATTCTCACGCATATTGTTTTCCTGATTTACGTGGCGATGGAGGATTTGCTGATCCGGTTCAATTCCATAAACACTTACAACTTGGGATAGGCCAACATTTTCAACCTGTTTGGCGTAAACGTGATCGTATTAGATCTGATGAATCTGGCCTTATTGATATTCAAAAAGGTTGGGATTTTGATGCTCTCAAAGATGCCAACTTTAAGCCTACTTCTTATGGTAGG
>CAZSCD010000006.1:0-12393 GCA_964605345.1 uncultured Dehalococcoidia bacterium | reverse complement strand
AGGGCTGGGACAATTTGCCAACAAAGTATGGCGCATTGGTTTGATGGGAGAATCAAGCAAGCCAGAATACATTTACACACTTTTAGCGGCTCTAGAAAGTATCCTTCCTCGTATGGGATATGAAATAACCAAAGGATCTGGAGTTGCGGCAGCCAGCGAATTTCTATCAACAATATGAATACACCCCATCATAACCATTAATGAATACTCGTGAGAAAATTGCCCATAATATTTCCAGTTTTATTGGCAACAATAGTTTAGTTGACTTTTTCGTTGGGAGTGTGGCTATATCAGAAAATGCCATCAACCAAGAATATTCTGTTATTACTTCCAGTGTATCAAGTTTATCATCCAAAACTGATCCTGGATTCGACGTTGAACCCATAAATTTTAACTGGTACCAACAAGCTTCATCCTGGGTATCTCCTCTTCATTAAATTAACGGGAGTTTCGAATGAACACATTGAAAGATCAGGTAGCCATAATTACAGGAGCCGCTATGGGTATTGGTTATGGGATAGCAAAAAAATTAGGCACAGATGGAGCACGAGTTGTAATAGTAGACATCAATAGGTCAGCAAGTGAACATTTAGCCAAAGAATTAAATGATCTAGGTATTGAGACTTACGTAGAAATAGGCGATGTAGCTGATGAAAATATAGCACAACGTGTAGCCAAACATTCTATCGACTCCTGGGGCCGCATAGACATCCTTGTAAACAACGCTGCTCTTGGAGGTGACATTGGTAATATTTGGGAACTTCCTATAAACGAAATGGATAGGATTTACCGGACAAATCTACGAGGTGTTTTTCTTTTTTGCCACACAATCATTCCTCACATGTTGAACCGCAATTACGGCCGTATTGTTAACATAGCTTCTATTGCTGGCAAGGAAGGCAATCCTAAAATGGTCCCTTACTCAGCCACCAAGGCAGCTGTAATAGCACTAACAAAATCCGTTGGTAAGGAACTAGCAAAAACTAACATACGCGTTAACTGCATAACTCCAGCTGTTATTCAAACCCGTATGTTAGACCAATTTTCAAAGGACCAAATTGAATATATGTTGGAACGCATCCCCATAGGACGTCCAGGGAAAATAGACGAGATTGCAGATCTTGTATCCTGGCTGTCATCTGCTAACTGTTCGTTCAGCACAGGTGCTGTTTTTGATATTAGCGGAGGTAGAGCCACTTACTGAAATTAATGAACCCAACAAACGACTTAGTTATATTACTGTAGATTTATCTTGCAATCAATTTATCTATGAATTCGGAGGATAGGAGGTCCACGTCTGCTGCAGTTATCATGCTATCTAAACCTATATGAGTTTTGACTTTCGCACCACGGCATAAACCTATAGGAACTAGTTGTTTATCAGCAGCCTCTGCCGCCTCCAATAAAGTTCCATAAACAGTATATCCCCCTTCACCATCGAGGGTTTCTCCTGGTGTCAGGACTTTCTTTGAGGTTGCAGCAACTTCTGCAACTTTTGCAACCGGTGTTCCAGTTGATTCGTTGTACAAAAAAGCCTTCGCAATGGATACAGGCACTTCCATACCAACTAAGTGATACGGTCTGTACATGAGGCCATATGTGTTAGTATCGTCCATCGCCAAGCCATATTCCTTCAAGCAACGAAGAAGGTATGGACTGTCACTCGTAATCACAATGTAAACGCCCCATCTAATCGAATTTGGGATTTCAACGCCATCCCGGGCAATGTTGCTTACAACCTCTACTACACCTGAACGTGACAAAATACCACCTTTGCTCTTTGGGCGAAGTAACTGTGGTAAGTCAGCTATACTAGCTGGTGGAAAATGCATACCTGGTAAATCTGGTACAAGGCCTGTCATATTAGCTACTGAGCACATCTCAACAGCTGACTTGGTGCCGTCCACGAAAGAGTTGTACATCTGCGTGTTAAGTCCACTATCAACAGCTTCTTCAGCAGAGTATCCAAAATGCTGCAAAGCCGTATCAGGTGTACTATGTCTATAGCTTGGTAGGTACTTAGTTCCTTTACCCGCAGCAACAACTTCAAAACCTATGCTTATAGCCCAGTCATATAGATCATCTATTATGGATGGTTGGTCTCCATAAGCGAGGCTATAGACAACTCCGACATCATCGGCAATCTGCTTTAGTTCTAACCCAACCAATACGTCAGCCTCAACGCTGACGTTAACAACATGTTTTTGATTTTCGATCGCCTTGAAACAGTGCAAAGCACCCAAGTCTGGCACGCCAGTCGCTTCGACCACAACATCCACATCCAACTCAACAGCTACATCTATACTATCTGTTGCAACAACACAGCCTCGTCGCAGAGCACTATTGCCTTTCAATACACTATCAGTTCCAGTTATAACATCTGGAGAGAATCCAGCAAGATTAAGTGCATAGTGAGAACGTTGAAAATCTTTGTCACAAGCAACAGACAGAATTATCCCGGGAGTTTTTGATAGCTGAGACGCAATCATAGAGCCAAACCTACCACAACCAATCAACGATACTCGAATTGGATTAGAAGATGCTTCTAATTCCTGTAATTTTTGTCGCATGTAACTTCTCTAAAATAATATTCTTGAGATCGGATTTTAAAGGACATGAATAAGATCACCTACTTTGACTTCGCCTCCTTTTAGCACTATCGCCAACATACCTCGTATACCATCAACTTCTTCTTGTAATCCATCTCTGATTTCATCCAACAGATAACATGGCTCACAATAACCCGTAACCTCAACCATAACATCATCGCCCAAACTTAACTTTTGCCCCTTCACCAAACCTGGAACATCAAGTCCAGAGGTGGTTATATTTTCGCGTAATTCACCTGAGGATAATCGAAGTACCTCAAGGCTTTCCTCATCCACGAGTAAAATTTGTCTACGACTTCCGTGGCGACTATGCCTGTTGCCTTCTAATCCAAAATCGGAAACGGCGTACGCCTTTTCCACAACACACATAGGCTCTCCATGTCCCAGGCAAAGCTGAATAGAAATTATACTAGCAATTTGATTGTAACTCATATTATTAACTCTTCAACTCAAAATCTAAGTACCATCATTCACTCAATCGAGATGATACTAAAGTAGCATATGTTATACAAGATATAATCTGTTACCATGATATACTTTCATAAATGACCGACCTGCCGATGGAAACTTGAGCTCCATATGATAATCCGCTAATTCATTGCTTCTTACTCTTCTTTAAGGAATCATTAATACCAATAATGTGTACTCCCACACATAGTGCAATGTCAAAATCTGCGAAGGATTTTTTGTCTGATCTGACATCTGATCAATACAGTAAAGTCACATTCGATTTCAAATCATATGAACGTGAAAACTGGCATTATATTCCAAAACTACGTAATGGATTGTCACGTCTTGAAATGAATCAAAATCAACTGAGATCTGCTGATGACTTGATTGCAAATAGTGTGAATACCAATGTGTATCACCAAATTAAAAATATCATCAATCTAGAATTAATTCTAAAAGAAATTGAACAGAAAAATGGATCTCTCACTTTTGATAGAAATCCGAATTTATATTATTACAGTATGTTCGGTTATCCTGATAATAAAGAGCCCTGGGGTTGGCGTATTGAAGGCCATCATGTGTCCTTAAATTTTACCATCGTAGACTGCTATACAATTTTAGCCACACCATCATTTCTAGGATCAAACCCTGCAAGAATCAAACATGGAAAACAAAAAGAGTCGCAAATTCTAAAAGATGAGGAGTATTTTGCCAGAAAATTATTTATGAGCCTCGACAAGAATCAGCAATATAAAGCTATGATATACCCCGTTGTACCACAAGAATTCATAACAAGAGCAAGTCGTCGTGTGGAGATCACCGAACCTGTTGGACTTGCAGCAAATTCAATGAACGCAACCCAACGCCGTTTGCTCATATCTTTGATAAAAGTTTACATTAACCGCCAATCACTTGAATTCGCGAAAAAGACATTTAAAAAAATAGAAGGTAATGGAATTGACAATATTCATTTCGCCTGGGTCGGAAGTGAACACGCTGGACAACCACACTATTATCGTATTCATGGCCCTTGTTTCTTCGCTGAATATGACAACACGCAAGACAACGCCAATCACATTCATTCTGTATGGCGTGACTTAAATAACGACTTTGGTGCAGATAGCCTCCAAACGCATTATAAAAATCACCACAACTCACACGTTAACTAAGCGTCAGATCCTCAATCTCGTCTATACTTCTCGAAATTCTCCTTCCACTGTTTCTTCAGGAGTATCGTCATCAGAATCATCATCTGAAGAATGTTCTGTTCCTTCATTTTCATCTGTGGGGTCAGTACCTTGGCTATAAACGATTTGTCCCACTTTTTGAATAGCCTCTTGTAATTCAGACATTGCTACATTAATTTGATCTACGTCTTGACCTTCAAGCGCAGATTTCGTAGACGATATTTTACCTTCAACTTCAGTCTTTAAATCGGCGTCAATTTTGTCTTCATTGTCTTTGAGCATTTTCTCGGCACCAAACACAGCCTGATCAGCAGCATTACGGGCTTGAACTTCCTCACGTTTACGAGCATCCTCTTCAGCAAATTGTTCAGCTTCTTTTACCATTTCATCAATCTCTTCTTGAGAGAGTCCTGAACTAGCAGTAACAGTTATTTTCTGTTCTTTGCCGGTGCCTTTATCTTTTGCAGACACATTGAGAATACCATTAGCATCCATGTCAAAAGTAACTTCTATCTGTGGAACACCTCTAGCTGCCGGTAAAATGCCATCTAGTCTAAATTGACCTATAGACTTGTTATCTGCAGCCATTGGACGTTCGCCTTGTAAAACTTTTATGTCTACGCTAGATTGGTTATCCGCAGCAGTGCTAAACACCTCACTTTTAGATGTTGGTATAGTAGTGTTTTTAGGTATTAGTGGTGTTGAAACTTCTCCAAGTGTCTCAATTCCAAGGGTAAGTGGAGTCACATCAAGAAGAAGAACGTCTTGGACTTCTCCTTGAAGTACGCCGGCTTGAATAGCTGCACCTATAGCAACTACTTCATCCGGATTCACCCCCTGATGAGGCTCCCTGCCAAAGAGTTTAACAACTTCGGCTTGGACTGCAGGCATTCGAGTCATTCCACCAACTAAGATAACTTCGTTCACTGCTGTAGCAGTTATACTTGCGTCTTTCATAGCCTGTTTACATGGACCAATTGTTCTCTGAATTAAATCATGCACTAATTGTTCCATCTTAGCACGCGTCAAAGTCATAATAAGATGTTTAGGTCCAGAAGAATCTGCGGTAACAAATGGAAGATTAACCTCTGTTTGCATCAATGTAGAAAGTTCAATTTTAGCGCGTTCAGCTGCTTCTCTTAATCTCTGTAAAGCCATGCTATCTTGTTTAAGATCAACGCTTTGATCTCGTTTGAATTCTTCGCAAATCCAATCTACGATACACTGATCAAAATCATCACCTCCAAGGTGTGTATCACCATTGGTAGCTTTAACTTCAAAAACTCCATCTCCAACTAGCAGGATAGTAACGTCAAAAGTACCTCCTCCTAAATCAAATACTGCTATGGTTTCCTCTGATTTCGATTTATTATCCAAACCATATGCCAAAGAAGCCGCAGTTGGTTCATTTATGATTCTCAGAACTTCTAAGCCAGCTATTTTACCGGCGTCCTTCGTGGCATTTCGTTGACTATCATTAAAATATGCAGGAACAGTGATCACGGCCTGTTCAATCTTTTCTCCTAATTTGGATTCAGCATCCTGTTTGAGTTTTTGTAACACTTGAGCTGAAATTTCTGGAGGAGCATATTTTTTATCGACCATGGTCACACAAGCATCACCTTTGGTGTTTTTAGATACTTTGAATGGCAATAAATCCAAATCCGCCTGAACACTTTTTTCTTGGTATTGACGACCCATTAATCTTTTAACTGAATAAATTGTGTTGTCAGGATTGGTTACAGCTTGTCGTTTAGCTGTGGTACCAACATATCTTTCATTAGTTCTGGGATTAACAGCTACAACCGAAGGTGTAGTCCGTGCGCCATCTGCATTTTCTACCACTCGAGGTTCACCACTCTCTATAATGGCCATGCAAGAATTTGTAGTTCCTAAATCTATTCCAAGTATTTTGGGCATTACTCAGCCTCCTGATAATCGGATTCCTGGTTATTTCCTAGTTGTTCTTTCGATTCTACTGTTTTAGACACACTCACCTGAGCTGGTCTTAAGACTTTGTCATGACGTTTATATCCGTCTCGTATAACCTTCACTATCATTCCTTCCTCCATGCCAACAACTTCTTCATGAAAAACAGCCTCATGTTCCTGAGGTTGAAAAACTTGTCCTTCAGCTTCAATTTTAACAATCCCTTCAGACTCTAACAAACTATCCATATTTCGTTGTACTAACCGCAGCCCATCAATCCAATCCTTAGATTCAATATCACTAGGGACTACCGAGAAGGCTCTTTTTAGATCATCCGATATCGATAACATTTTCATAAGAAGACCTGATATTACAGTATTTCGCAATTCTGTTTGTTCTTCCAGAGAACGTCTCCTATAATTAATCAAATCAGCCTGTGCTCTCTGGGCCATGGCATGAAATCGTTCTTTCTCAACGATTGCTTCATCAAATTCTTCACGTGTCACAACAATATCTGGCAACTCGTTGATTGAAGATTCTGAAACTATTTCAGGTTCATCTGGGAGTTTTTCCTCAGACATTTATCTAAATCCTCCAATTATTTGTTTGTTACCATCGTTTCGCATGAAGTAATTCAAACATCATTTCTAATTTTGCCTCCAAGAAGGCCTTGAGAGTTTTTCCTTCTAAGGAGTCAATACCCGTTTTCATACTGAGCAGTTGGTTGAAAAGTTCCAAAACCAATTGAACCCCTGCTAAATTAAGACCTATGTTCCACACCAAATACTTGATTAGCCTAAGCCGTGCGATATCTTCTTCGGAATAAAGTCTAAGCATTCCCACAGTACGAGAAGGCATTACTAATCCAATGCGTTCGTACTTTCGAAGCGTCTGAGGATGCATTTCCAATATGCGTGCAGCCACTCTAATGGCATACACACCTTCTACGGTTTTATTGTATCCTCGATTTCTAATCAATAATTTACTCGTTCCTATCAAGACATCCAATTAAATCATGTTAACTCTAGCTATCACTCACATACACATCTATTCGGTGAGGTCATTTATGATACACCTTGATACGTGACATGTCAATATTAATATTATAACTACTATAGAATGCCTGATACTAGTCGAATCGCCAACAGGTTATTCTATCGGTTGATGCATACTAAATCAAAAGCACGTTATTATAGGAGATTTATCTTATGGGCAACACAAATTAACTCAGCTATCTGAGAACCGTTCTTCCTTAAGAGGATCGCCTCGCATATTATACCCTCTCTGTTCCCAAAAGCCTGGATAATCTTTGGACATAAATTCTAATCCATTAACCCATTTTGCGCTTTTCCATCCATATCTATTTGGTACCACTAGACGCATTGGTCCTCCATGTTCTGAAGACAATAACTTCCCATCAAGTTCATATGCAAGCAACACGTCATCCATCAAAAGTACGTCTAAAGAAAGATTAGTAGTATAGCCACCAAAACAATGGACCATAACATATCGTGCCTCAGACTTTAATCCTACATACTTGACTATCTCTGCAAAAGGTACCCCAGTCCACTTATTCTTCAATCGACTCCATTGAGTCACACAGTGAAACGGACTAGTTACTGTTATCTTTTGAAGATTCATGAATTCGTTCCAGTTCATAGTCACTTCTTTAACGCCTATACCAAAAAACCTAAGATGCCAATTGTTAATATCAACCTGAGGAATAGAGCCAAAAGTCAAAATGGGGAATTTTTCAGTCACATACTGTCCAGGTGGAACATTTAAATTTTCAGAGATTTGGGATACTTTGTGTACTCGTTTTAACTTTTTCAACATGGATTTTTATGTCCTTTTAGATTAAATCAAATTCTCTCGAAATTATTCATGGTTACTCACCAAAAGTTACATCCGACGGCATAAATCATATTGAAATTAGCTTTAATTCATTCAATTGATAGGAAAGGATTCATATGTTACCCTTTCGTGTCTCACAATCGACGTAAACTCAACGATATTACAGTACTCAAACTAATTTTAGGATAGTAGACTTGTACAAACAAGTCCATTTATATGTATGAATGACATAGTCAACGAAATTCTAAAAGGTTCCTATGACTTAAACACATACGCTGGCCCAGACACCAAACAAGACTATAGGTTAGATGTATTGGAAGCAGCACGCCATGCGTATGAAAGTCAGATGGCTGGTTTTGTATTAAAGTCCGACCATCACATGACCTCCCCTCTTAGTTATGTGCTTAATTGTATGTATCCAGGATTAACAACAACTGGCGCTATAGTCCTAAATCCCGACGTGGGAGGGCTAAATCCATACGCCGTTGAAACAGCAGTAAATCTCAAAGCTAGAATGGTATGTATGCCAACATATGGTGCCAATTTCTACATGCAAAAACTACGCCAGCCTGGAGGTATCAAAATAACTAACAACAAGGGCAAACTCACAGAAAATGTACACCTCATTCTAGAAATCATTAGCCACCATGACATGGTTTTAGCTTCAGGCAATATATCACCCAAAGAAACTATAGAATTATTTAAAGAGGCTAATATTAGAGGTATTAGTCATAAACTAGCCACTAACACAGCAAAAATCGCGTCAAGAGATGAACAACGTGAGATAATATCCTGCGGAGCTTATATGGAATACACATTCTTGTCATGTACTCCGTATCACGCAATCATGAGTCCCACAGAATGGGCAAATGATATATATGATATCGGCATAGAACATTGTGTAGTTACAACAAATTTTGGACAATGGCAAAACCCTCCAGCCGCTGAAGGTATGCGCATGGCGATATCTACTCTACTTCAAGAAGGCATGTCATCTAATCAAGTAACTACGCTTGTAAAAACTAATCCTCTTTGCCTCATTAACCTTACATGTTCTTAATCTACGACCTTATATGACAACCCCAATTCAACCAGTTCATCAACAGCTAAACAATTCTTGCATTCCTTTTCATGTGAAGGCATGTCCAAAAATTTATATATCAAAGCCGCCTTTGCCATCAAGTCTTCTATGAAACTATCCTGTTTAACATCAACAGTTCTAACTCTTGGAGTGAATCCCAATAGAAATTCTTCATTCGACCTTTGCAGCCACTGTGGATTTTCGACAATGTCAGTATCTGGATCAAGATATATTAATGTAAGATATGAAATGGGTTTTAAATTTATTTTTGATGCTATGTATGCGTAAGCATTTAACTGAACTTCATAACTAGGGTATAAATAACCTTGAGCGCGACTATATCTAGAAGTCTTGTAGTCAATTATATGATAAGACCCATCCTCTAAGTGGAAGATTTCGTCAGGTACACCGCGAATTTTCAAGCCACTTTTTTCATCTGTGAACTGGAATCGACTCCAATGTAATTTATTTTCGTATCCAACTACATTCCCGGCTTCTGGAAACCATCGAGGCAATTTCATATTGGCATCAAAATAACTCCTGACAACATTTTTAACATAACTATCAATAGAACTAAAAATTCCTGGCAGCGGCATTCGGAATGGCGTTTCCTTAAGCTTGGATTGAATCCAAAAACAGCGCATACAAAAATTATTCTGAACTAAAGACCCTAGATCTCCAACAGATATGACTGAATCCATATTTTTTCTTCTCATTTTAATTGATTGTTGGAATCTGGATTTCACAACAATCTAAAATTTTAATTTCCCAAGTCGCATATATCTATTCTGGATATTCCATTAATTCTATCCAGTTCCCATCAGGATCTTGCATATAACATGCAATTTTCCCTGGAGCCACAGCAACGGGGGGATTCAATTTGATTGCACCTTGCCTAACCAACTCACGAGAAGTCTCATCAATGTTTTCCACATTAAATGCCAAATGAGTCGAGCCTAATGCATTTCTCTCTAATTCAACACTCTCTGAACCACTCGGATACACATATTGAATCAACTCTAATTTGTGGCCATCTTCTATACTTAAGATAGCTATCTTTAAGTGTGCACTTTTGTATCCTACTACTTGTGAAATTGGTTCCCCTTCACGTTCATACGTTGAAGTTAATTCTAGACCCATAATATCTCTGTAAAATGTGATTGACTTGTCCAAATCTTTCACAACAAACCCAGTATGATTCATGCTTTTAATCAATGTTACCTCCTTGTTTTCACATAGATAACTTTCCAAGGTTTAATTTATTTTGATTTCAATGTACATATACTAACTCAAAATTTCCAGTGTTTCTCTGGTATACTGACGTATTATCGGTATGTAACCACAAAAATAGAAATGTAATCAAAATCATTTGAAAGATGAAACAGTCTGATTAAGAATGATCTGCCCAAATTGTAGCTCTGAAAACCCAACATCCCACAAATTCTGTATTCACTGTGGCACGCCACTGTCGTCTAGCTTTCAAGAAAGCGAGCTTCCAAACGACAAATCGTTTCACAAAGATGCCATCACTAATAAAACCACTTCACAAGATAATCAACAGAAACAATTAAGGACTTTGCAGAATGATGTTCGGGCCATCAGAGACACTCTTGCTGGCCATGGCATAGTCGTACCTACTCAAACGTTAGACCAGACTGATGAACCACATCACTCGAATGTGTCATACTCACAAGAAACTGAACAGACTGCATCTGACAACCTTAATGTATCAAGAAAACCATCAAAGCATAACCTTCTAAATTCCAAGCAAATAAATTGGGAACTGATCCTTGGCGGAAATTGGCTAGCTCGCATTGGTGTTATTGCAGTCATTATAGGAACGGGATTTTTTCTAAAACTAGCTTTTGACAATAACTGGATAGGCGAAATAGGCCAAGTAGTCATAGGTATTATTGCTGGATTAATCTTCTTGTACGGCGGCGTATATTGGCAAAAAAAATATCCTCAATATTCACAGGCTCTCTTCGGAGGCGGAATTGCCATTTTGTATTTGTCTATCTTTGCTGCAGTTGGACCATTTGAACTTATAAACTTCTATCCTGCCATGGGATTATTTTTGCTAATAAGTATAACTGCAGCTGGCTTGGCAATTCGGCAAGAATCGTTAACATTGGCAATATTAGGTATCATAGGAGCTTTCGCTGCGCCATTCACCACAGGATTTTTTGGGGAATCGAATGAAGGTATAGATCTAGCCACAAAAACCACCCTTGCAAGTCCTAGTTGGCATCTAATGGCATACGTAATTGTAATAGACATAGGAATTCTGGCCTTATCTACGTTCCGTCACTGGCGTTGGTTTACCTTGTTAGGACTTCTTGGGTCTCTAGCAACATTCACCATCTGGCGCGATGTTTATAGTAATGAAATCAGCCTTTTGATTTCACAGACAAGCCTGACAGTTATTTTCTTGATCTTCGTGGCAGCGACTACACTATTTCATATTATTTGGCGTAGACCTCCAAAAGTTTACGATCAATCATTAATGATCATCAACGCAATTGCGTTCTTCGGTATGAGTTACTACCTTTTATTGGACGATTTCAACGACTGGATGGGGATGTTCTCTGTTGCAATGTCAATTTTCTACGGGACTATCGCTTATATATCCATGTTGAAAAATAGAGACTTAATACAACTTAGCGTAATGTCTCTAGGTATATCTCTAATATTTCTTACAATAGCTATACCAATTCAACTAAATGGAGCTTGGGTAACCATCGCATGGGCGGCAGAAGCCGCTATACTAATATGGATTTCATTCACTTTACGTATGTGGCAAATGCGAATATTCAGCTTAGTCGCGTTCAGTATTCTATCATTGAGATTAATTGCGTTAGAAATTGAAGTAAACATAGAAGACTTCCAAGCAATTTTAAACCACCGCATGTTGGCTTTTGCATCAGGGATCTTCGCATTTTATGTAGCTGCTTACATAGCAAAAATACATTATGCTAGCCTTATGAACTGGGAAAGGCAAAAACTTCTGCCTGGATTATTGTTAACGGCAAACGCTCTATCCTTACTAATTATTAGCTTAGAAATGATCAGCTTCATAGATGCTAACATAGCGAATTTCTCTGGAAGCACAGCCAATCATATTAAGAGTCTGGGATTGAGTCTGTTATGGGCAATCTATGCCAGCATATTAATCATAATTGGAATAATACGAAAAGTACGTTTGATACGCCTAGCTGGGTTGATTCTACTTGCGATACCGATAATTAAATTATTCATCTTCGACTCTTTTGCTTTAGAACAA
>CAZSCD010000005.1:0-12618 GCA_964605345.1 uncultured Dehalococcoidia bacterium | reverse complement strand
GATAAAGCACCAGATTTTACTGCTAACACAACTATAGGAGAAATTAATTTCTACGAATGGCTAGGAAATGAATGGGGAGTGTTTATGTCTCACCCAGCAGACTTCACACCAGTCTGCACTACTGAAATTGGCAGAGTAGCT
The DNA here is from genome assembly GCA_964605345.1 of uncultured Dehalococcoidia bacterium. Taxonomy (GTDB): domain Bacteria; phylum Chloroflexota; class Dehalococcoidia; order Lucifugimonadales; family CAZSCD01; genus CAZSCD01. The sequence continues at coordinate 12,477 of CAZSCD010000005.1, read as the reverse complement.
AATCTACAAAAAGAATTTGAAAAAAGAAATGCCAAGGTATTGGTTCTAAGCGTTGGCACAAAACCAAACATGTCTCCATTGGAGTCACATAGAGAATGGATCAAAGACGTAAATGAAACTCAAAATGCAACCGTGGAATTCCCATTAGTCGAGGACCCAAATAAAAACATAGCTAATGCCTATGACATGATCCATCCTAATGCAAGCGATACTTTAACCGTCAGATCTGTATTCATCATAAGTCCGGATAAGGCCGTTAAACTAATCATCTCATATCCAGCATCTACGGGAAGGAATTTTGAGGAAATCCTGAGGGTGCTCGATTCGTTACAATTAACCGCTAATTATCAAGTGGCTACCCCAGTAGACTGGAAAAATGGTGAGGATTGTATTGTAATCCCTGCCATTGCCACAGAAGATATACCTGACAAATTCCCCAAAGGTCACACAATTATTAAAGATTATTTAAGAACTACACCTCAACCTAACATTTAGTACTGTAATCAATTTTAAATAAGGTAAAGTTTTATGAATAGTGAAAATGTGATTGAAACATTGGATGTCAGAGGTGAAATTTGTCCGTATCCTATGATACTAACAAACAAAAGACTAGATGACAGCGTAAATACTCTTGATGTATTAACAGATCATCCTCCATCATTATCCACAATACCTCCTGAGGCCATGAAACGTGGTTATGGATGTGAAATTGAAGAACTTGATTCTGGAGAATGGAAAATTCACTTATTCAAATCATAAGGAAAGGAATGAATCCTAATGGTAAACCACAAAATAACACAATTCAGTTTAGCAACCTTGGTTAGTCTAACACTTATACTACTGGTAGGATGTTCATCCTACGCAAAAGTACGCAATGACACTTCTCTAGCAAATCGAGGATATTCAACGCCAAACCGTTTGGTATCAACAACATGGGTAAATGCAAATCTTAACCACCAGAACATCAAGATAATCGACATTAGAAAACCTGAAGATTACAATGCTGGGCATATCCCCAATGCCGTCAATTTTCCATACACAGAATTGCAAGTGGATAAAAATGGAGTCTCTGGCATGTTACCCTCAGCAGAATACATGGAAGACAAATTGAGTAATTTAGGTGTTTCACCTGAAGATACCATTGTGATTTATGACAACACTAAAAACCTATGGTCAACAAGATTACTTTGGACTTTAGACGTTTACGGACATAAAGATGCTCGAATAATGGATGGTGCATGGAATTTATGGGAAACTAATTCACTTGAAATATCTAAAGATACTTCAAACATAAAAGTTTCTAAATACTCGTTTTTGGAGCCTCTTAACTCTGACCTAGTAGTTAACCTTGAAGAAGTCTTACAATCACTTGAAGAAAGTACTACACTAGTTCTAGATACTCGCAGTGCAGACGAGTTTACCGGTCGAGATATACGAGCAGAACGAGGTGGCCATATACCATCCTCAATTCACGTAGAATGGTTAAATAACGTAGATGAAAACGGACGATTCCTTAAGGCTAGTGAATTACGAGAATTATACTCAAGCGTTAATGTGAATAACGACTTAGATATTTATACTCTCTGTCAAACTGCTGTCAGGGCAACTCACTCTTGGTTTGTTTTGACTGATCTACTAGGATACTCGAACGTAGCAGTATACGATGGTTCATGGACAGAGTGGGGGAATCGCGTAGACACACCCATAGATTCATAGAATCCAGACATTCCAAAAACTACACCCACAAAGAAATGGAGCCAACGCGCGGACTTGAACCGCTGCCCTGCGGTTTACGAAACCGCTGCTCTACCACTGAGCTACGTTGGCTAATTCACTTAAGTATTGTGGAGCCTAAATGTAACTCGTAAATACCACCCATTAACTCGATCAATAATACGTTAGGTGGAATGGAAATCACCCATTTTTTGCAATCACACAAGCTGCCCCAATAAGTCCTGGTCCACCATGTGTACCAATTGCAGGACTAATTCTGATCACCAACGGTTCCGTACCTTCAATAAATTTATTGCTAATTCGACCAGCTAAAGAACTAGCCTCTTCTTGATCTGTTGTGTATAAAATTGCCGCACTCTCTAAATCCCCACAATCTTCCACCAATTGCTGCAAACTTAGCATACCTTTACGAAATGTCCTAACCTTTAATTCAGGAACTATTTCACCATCTTTTAAGGTCAAAATAGGCTTTATCTGTAATACGCTACCAAACAGAGCACTAGCACGACCCATACGACCTCCCTTTTCCAAATATTTCAGAGTATGAAAAAGAATAAATATACGAGTTCTGTCTAGTACGGATTGGGCCGCAGCTACAGCCCCTTCCAAAGAAGCCCCCTCTTTAGCAGCTTTTGCAGCAGCAATTACTGCAAATCCAAGACCTATTGAAGCCTGATAACTATCAACAAATTCAATGGATTCTCCAAGTTTTTCTTCGGAGGCAGCTTGAGTTGCAGAATTTAATGTTCCGCTCAATTTAGAAGAAACGTGTATGGATAAAATTTGATCAGAAGATTTTTTGATCTTCTTGTAAACATCCACAAAACTCCCTATAGATGGCTGTGACGTAGTTGGCATCATTTCTTCTTTAACTAATCTCTCATAAAACTCTTCAGCTGATAAATCAACACCATCTAAAAATGAATCTCCACCAAACGACACTGTTAATGGAACCACAGTTATTCCAAGATCTGAGACTATCTGCTGTGGTATATCAGCTCCACTATCTGTAACAACTCGTACAACCATAATTTCCTCCTATCAATTAGCTACTAATAACATGGGTAGTGTAAATGCCACAATCAAATTTGCCAATGTTATCATTCATAAATAATCTTTTATAACATCAAACTCATTAAATTATATCATCAAGATAATTTGGTTGTGATTACACATGATTTAATGATTTGCCCACATGTAGTACAGTATTATTTCAAATACTCATTAATTAACATAACAATCCAAATCACAAAAGAACAGTCTAACTCATATTAATTTGATACTCTACACATTATCATCATAGGTACTGTAATCTATATGGATCGTATTTCAGAGTAAACTAAAATAGAATATGAATTTGAATAACCACTATATGTGTCCATAATTGTTTGTCTAATTTTGCAAAATGAAGTTACCAGTCAAAATATTACTGCTAGGTTCGGGTGAACTTGGTAAAGAATTTGTAATCAGCGCAAAGCGATTAGGATGCCACGTCATAGCATGTGATAATTACGAATTCGCTCCTGCACAGCAAATAGCCGATGAATATGAGACATTTGACATGCTCAATTCTGAAGCACTCAAGAATATTGTAGCCAAACATGCACCCGAAATCATAGTTCCTGAAATCGAAGCTATACGAACTGAAACATTGCTTGAATTTGAGGCTAACGGTATTCAGGTAGTCCCATCTGCTAAAGCAGTCAATTACACTATGAACAGAGATAAGATTCGTAATTTAGTAGCTGACGAACTTAATATCCGTACAGCACATTTTGGATACGCAGAATCATATTCGGAATGCAGCGAAACTATTTCCGAAATAGGTTATCCCGCGATAATGAAACCTGTAATGAGTAGTTCTGGCAAAGGCCAAAGTTTGATAAATAACCCATCTGAAGTCTCCACAGCATGGAAGTACGCCTGTGCAGGAATGCGAGGTGATCGACGACGAGTCATCATCGAGGAATTCATTGACTTTGAATATGAAATTACATTGTTAACTGTGCGTCAAAACAGTGGGGAAACCTTATTCTGTCCTCCAATAGGACATCGACAAGAGAGAGGAGATTATCAAGAATCATGGCAACCGGTCAATATGAAGCCTAATTTATTAGAACAAGCACAAGACATAGCCGACACAGTCACCTCTAACCTAGGTGGATCAGGCATTTTTGGTGTGGAAATGTTCATAACAAAGGAGGAAGTAATTTTTTCGGAACTTTCTCCTAGACCACACGACACGGGTATGGTAACGCTCATTTCACAAAACCTTAACGAGTTCGACTTGCATATTCGTTCCATACTTAGCCTACCAATAAAGCCTATAGAATTACTCGGCCCATCTGCAAGCGCTGTAGTATTAGCAACGAAACATTCTGATAAAGTATCATATGAAGGCATTTCTAAAGCACTCAACATCTCAGGAATTGACGTTAGGATATTTGGGAAACATTCCGCGAGGCCATATCGTCGTATGGCGGTTTGTTTATCTAGGGCTAATACACTCAAAGAGGCGCGTACAAACGTTCTTAGTGCAAGCAAAAAAGTTAAGGTTATCTACGGCAATTGATGGATAGGACAAGATGCTCCCATTTTATAAACCGAACGGAAGTTTGATTTATAAATCGTTAGAAATTCAGAATTTGTAGTGATATTGAAATAATGAGACTCAAAAATAAGGTAGCTCTAATCACTGGAGCCGGCTCTGGTATAGGAAAAGAAACGGCTATGCTTTTCGCAAAAGAAGGAGCCATGATAGTAGCTGTAGATCTAAATGAATCTAACGCTCAGGAAACTGCTAAAATCATAGAAACATCAGGAGGGCATTCCACATCAATCGCCATAGATGTCACTAAAAGTTCTGACTGCATAGCTATGATTGAAAAGACTTTAAGTACCTATAACAAACTGAATGTGTTAGTCAATAGTGCTGGAGTTTCCGATCGCAATGCATTTACAAAAAACACTGACCCTGAAATGATTTGGGATAGAGTTATAGAAGTTAACCTAAAAGGTACATTCTTATCCACGAGCCATGCCGTACCAGAAATCATACGCACAGGTGGTGGATCAATTATAAATCTGGGTTCTATTGCAAGCCTTGTTGGATATCCAGCTGATCGTAAAATGGGATTTGATCCATACGGCCCATCAAAAGGTGGCGTACTTCAGTTCACTCGCAATCTGGCTGTCGAAATTGCTCAATTCGGAATAAGGGTAAACTGTATTTGCCCCGGACATTTATACACAAATCTTACTGAAAAGCTAACCACCAATCCCGAATTAATGGAGTCAATACTCAAAAGCTATCCCATGGGTAGAATAGGCCAACCTAAAGAAATAGCATATGCTGCTTTATTTCTTGCATCAGACGAATCTTCATTCATTACAGGCACTTCACTCGTTGTAGATGGAGGATACACAGCTCAGTAATATAAATGTAAATCTGGTTATTTATAGAATGAATTGGCTATCAAATCACATTAACTAAATACACTCAAATAACACTCAACATCCTGAACTCTCATAGTTTGCCAACAAGATATAAGAAAAAATGACTATAGGAAAAGAACGAACCAACTGGCATTCAGATCATCCTTCCGCTTGCACCTGTGTAGATTGCGTAAATCAATCTGCAAAACAGCGACGTTTTAATGAATTAGCTTACGGCCTAAAGATTCAACGCAATGATCCATGTCCATGCGGTAGTGGCAAAAAATACAAGAAATGCCATCGTGTTTAAACTCACTCAACGGCATAATATTTCCTATTGCAATTCTACTATAGGATCTCCAGCATTAACTTGTTGACTAGATGACACATGAACTACTTTAACGACACCAGACCAGTCAGCTCGTAAAATTTGTTGCATCTTCATCGCTTCCAAAACACATATCTCGTCTCCAGTCACAATTTGATCACCTTCTTTCACTGCCTCAGACACAATAATTCCATGCTTAGGAGTGTGGAAAATCTTAGTAGCTTTAGTGGCAGTAGAATCTGGAGTACTCACAACCGAAGGAGTATTTGATTTCTGAAGAGGTTATGTAGAGGTTTCAACTTCAACTTCGACGACTTCACCGTCAACCAAAGCCGTAATAGGCCTAGCTTTTATATCCTCTATCTCTACGTTATACCATTTATTAGCGATTCTTACTCTAAGTGTCTTTGACATGTTCTATCCAAGTACCAACACAACATCTTAACTACATTAATGCTATGAAAATTCCAGCTATCACAGCCGAACCAATTACTCCAGCAACATTAGGTCCCATAGCATGAGGAAGCAAGAAATTATTTGGATTAGCTTCTTGACCGATATGATGTGACATTCTCGCAGCCATAGGGACAGCTGATACTCCAGCAGATCCTATTAAAGGATTTAATTTTTCTTTTAAAAACAGATTCATTAGCTTAGCAAACAACAATCCTCCCACAGTACCAACTGAAAAAGCTATCAATCCTAAAACAAGAATTTTTATAGTATCCAAATCAAACACTCTATCTGCTGATAACTGTGTACCTACTGTGATCATCAAGAAAATAGTAGCAATGTTCAGCAACTCATTAGAGGCAGCATTGGCTAGACGAGGAACTACTCCACTTTCACGGAAAAGATTACCCATCATAAACATTGCTATTAATGGTGCCGCACGCGGAACAACCAATATGATCAGAATCATGGCAATAGTAGGGAATATCAATTTTTCCCTCCGAGAAACTTCCCTAGGAGGTTTCATTTCTATTTCCCTTTCTTTTTTAGTAGTAAACAGACGCATTAAAGGTGGTTGTATAAAAGCTATAGCAGCCATATAAGAGTATGCTATTACGGCTGCTATACCAAGTAACTCAGGCGCAAGTCGTGCAGAAAGAAATATTGTTGTAGGTCCGTCTGCTCCACCAATTATCCCAATAGAAGCAGCTTCCGGTAAATTAAATCCAACAACTAACGCGCCCCAAAAAGCAACAAAAATTCCAACTTGAGCAGCTGCACCCAAAAGTAATGTCTTAGGATTAGCTATAAGAGGGCCAAAATCCGTCATAGCACCTAGTCCTAAAAATATTATAGGTGGCAATAAATTCCAATAGGATAATCCAAAATGAAATATAATACCAAAAATACCAGACTCTTGGAAAGTTGCTGAATCGGAAAAAATCGTCAGCCCAGTGAGGGGCATGTTTGCGATTATTATACCCAATCCAATTGGTAGCAATTCATAAGGCTCTAGATCACGACTTACAGCTAGATAAACCATGACAAGTCCCACAGCCAACATTATTCCGTCACGCCAATCTATATTATAAAACCCAGTAGATTTTAGGAAATCCAATAATTCAGACAAATACTTCTCACATCAAACTCATTAAATTTTAATTTTTTGATTTCAAAGAGTGGATCATGTCCATTATTTTTGAGACGAGCTAGATATAATAGACGCTACTGCAATCGCCGCAGCCATTCCTTTATGTCTTTCTTCGTCCAAATTTACATCATCGTGTTCGCTTTTAGAAATACGAGCAAACCTCGAAAATATCGAACTAATTAATATAACAATAATCATCAGCGTCAACAAAACACCAAACGCTGTACCAACACCTATGGCAGTTAGTGTTATTCCTTCGTTTACTATAGCAGGATCTATGATTTCCTCCTTAACTCATAACATCATTTTATAGCGCGGTTGATTGTACAATAACGTGTAAGCTTAAGCTAGTCACAAAAAGATAAAGTTACACTTAAAGCAACTATCTCTAATCAACCTAATTGGAATACTATATAGACATTCAGTATGAGAATATTGGATAGATATCCATATAAAATATATAATTGAACAAGTAATGACACTGAAATAGGCAATATAAGAGCCTGTGGAGAAATTAAAGTTTATGCCTGACAAGATAGATCTCAACTGTGATATGGGCGAAAGTTTTGGCATGTACAAAATGGGCCTTGATGAAGAAGTGATAAAGCATATATCTTCTGCAAACATTGCATGCGGATTTCATGCAGGTGATCCAATGTGGATGCGAACTACAGTAAGGCTTGCAGAAGATAACAATGTTGCTGTCGGCGCACATCCCAGTTTTCCTGACCTAGCTGGGTTCGGTCGTAGAAATATTGAGGTTACATCTGAAGAAGCTAAAAATGACATAATCTATCAAATTGGCGCTCTACAGGCATTTACAAAGCTGAAATCACTCCAACACGTAAAACCTCACGGAGCCATGTATAACCGCGCTGTTAACGACGAATCTCTAGCACAAACTATTTGTGAAGCAATATTGGAAGTTGATTCTAAAATGATTCTGGTGGCACTAGCTGGATCCAAATGGGTGAATTTAGCGAAAAGTATGGGCATTCGGGTAGCTCAAGAAATATTTGCTGATCGAGCATTAAATGCAGATGGATCTCTAGTGCCAAGATCACATCCTAACTCCGTTATACACGATACAGAAGAGGTGGTGGAAAGAAGCATAAAGATGGTATCTAGTGGAGTAGCAACAGCCATAACTGGAGAGGAAATTTCAGTTGAAGCAAACAGTTTATGCATACATGGAGATACTCCCAACGCTGTGGGATTAGCTAAAGCACTTAAAAACGAATTATTAACTAACGGAATTGAAATTGTCCCTATCGGAAAATTAGTATGAAATTCCAAAACTCATTCTATATAATTTCTTGATTATAAATATCTTAACAAGCCAACAAACTCATAAATAAAACTTTGGAGGTAATACTGATGTATGAAAAGCCTATATTCCTACATGCTGGAGACCAGGCGCTGTTGGTGGAAATGGGCGATACAATAAGTGACGACACAAACATCCAAGTACGTAACTTAACATTAACACTAGAAAAATTAAACCTTCCTGGCATCATATCTCTTTTACCAACTTATACTTCTTTACTTATATCCTATGATTCGATGATTCAGTCAGCTTCGGATTTGCAATCTCGAATTGAAGATTTACAAGGTGGATTAACAGATCATCACACAAATAATCATCAAACCTTGAATATACCAACTCTTTACGGTGGAGAATATGGACCAGATCTTGAATTTGTAGCCTCTTACACTGGAATATCAGTTGACGAAATCGTAAATATACATTCAGCCACCAAATACCGGGTTCATATGATGGGATTCACTCCTGGATTCCCTTACTTAGGGGGATTAGCTGAACAGCTAACCACGCCCAGATTAGATACTCCTAGAATAGAAATACCAGCTGGATCAGTTGGTATAGCAGATAATCAAACAGGTTTTTACCCAATATCTAGTCCCGGTGGGTGGCGTCTTATAGGAAGAACTCCACTAAAAATGTTTGATCCTCAAATAGAACCTCCATCAATCTTGGCAGTTGGAGATTATGTACAATTTACTTCCATAGACACTGAGAAAGAATATTTAGAAATGAAAAAGTCGGTAGATTCTGGCAATTATGAACTTAAACTGGAAAACGATTAATGAGCATTAATACAATTGAGGTAGTCGAGCCTGGATTTCTTACTACCGTACAAGACAAAGGACGATACAATTACCAGAAACTTGGTGTACCAGTTTCTGGTGCAATGGATGTATTTTCTCTACGTGCTGCAAACATTCTTGTAGGTAATTCCGACAATGAAGCAGCATTAGAAATGACAGTACTAGGATCCAAAATCAAATTCTTGGTAGAGACTTCAATCGCCATCACTGGAGCGGACTTGTCTCCAACTATAGATGGCATTGATGTCCCATTATGGCATAGTATCAGAGTAAAAAAAGGCAGTGATCTAAATTTTGGACACGCAAAACATGGGATGAGATCCTACGTCGCGTTAAAAGGAGGTATAGACGTACCTATGATTATGGACAGTAGGTCCACATATCTAAAGGGTATGTTCGGCGGATTAGAAGGCAGAACGTTAAAAACAGGAGATGTTTTAAAAACTTTTGTACTTGACCATGACATCAACTTCGAAAAACGCGCCATGGATTCTAATCAAATACCTACTTTTAAAGAGTCTAATCTACACGTAAGAGTAATTTTAGGTCCCCAAGACAAATGTTTTACACCCAATGGGATTAAAACATTTTTAAACTCAGAATACCTTATATCTATGGAATCTGATCGTATGGGATATAGATTAGAAGGACCCAAAATAGAACATGTAAATGGTGCTGACATAGTATCAGACGGAACTCCACTAGGTGCAATACAAGTACCTGGCAATGGATTACCCTTGATTCTTCTTGCAGACCGAGGCACTACGGGTGGTTATACTAAATTGGCAACTGTAGTCAGTTCAGATATAGGCAAATTAGCTCAAGCAATGCCTGGAACCACTATGACATTCGAGTCAATTGAAATTGAAGAAGCACATAATCTTATAAAAGAACAGGAGAATTCCCTGAATTCTATCCATACAATATTACCTCCTGTCAAATTGGAAGCTAATCAGAACATCCTAGTAAATGGTGAAGCTTATGAAGTTACAGATAAAAAGGGTAGACCTATCGCAAGCTCGCAAATTATTAATAAGCCCAGCGATACGAAAAAATTAGGAATACGAACTACAATCAATAATCAAGTGTTTGACTTTAACGTAGACATAAAACATGGGGATTAATATGGAACACTTGTTAACAGTAACTGTATTATATAAATCAATGAGTAACTCAATCTAAACTAGAAATTTAATCGATATTTTACAATGACAAATCTCCTCAGAGAGATATCGGATTGGATAATAGGATTCGTTGACAGTGAATGGGCGATTGCTGTTCTAGCAATCAACTCATTTGTCGAGTCTATTTTCTTCCCTATACCACCCGATCCTATGCTAATTGGAATAGCTATACGCCACCCTGATATGGCATTGTGGCTAGCAACAATAGTAACTTTAACATCTACAGCCGGTGGGATAATAAGTTACTGGCTAGGTCAACAATTAGGCAGGCCTGTTCTGGATAAATTCGTTTCTACTAATAGAATTGCCAGAGTAGAACAAATGGTCGATAAATATGGATTGTGGATAATTATAGTAGCAGCTTTTACTCCACTACCTCATAAGCTTTTCGCCATTTCAGCAGGAATATTAAAACTAAACTTATATCAGTTCATCGTCGCCTCATTAATTGGTAGAGGAGCCAGATTCTTTTTGATAGGTGCGCTAATATTTGTTTTTGGAGAACCGATCGTAAAATTCATCAATCAACATTTTTTGACTTTAACCATCGGACTCGCATTTGCGCTTATATGTACAGTCAGCATAGTAGCCATAATTACCAAACGCCACCGCAGTTAGGGATTATCATACAGGCATTGGTTGCACAATAATATTCCGTTTGTGATTTTATCTAATTCTTTACTTGTTGTCCTCTTAGAAAAACACGCAAAACCCCTTCGTTAGCAACATTTGTGAGCTTCCTAGCGACATTACCATCTCTATCGATAAAGTAAGTTGTAGGCATATGTACAATACTGTAAAGTTCGGATATATATCCGGTTGCATCCAAGCCTATGGGATAAGTTACTCCAACAGATTCCACAAACTCTATAGCATCCTCTTTACGGTCGGAAATAGCTATTCCAATAAACATTACGTCTAGTCCTTGATATTCTTTCCAGACTCGTTCAAAAGATGGCATTTCCCATCGACATGGCGGACACCAAGATGCCCAAAAGTTCAGAACGACAACTTTACCTCTGTAATCCGAAAGTTTTAACGATTCACCACTCAGAAGTGTTAACTCGAAATCTTCAGCTGGTAAATTTATGGAATTAGCTTTAGGAGTGAAAATTTTAGAAGATGAATCTGAATCATTGAATGTTTTAAAATCCGAATCACTGTCGGACATACATGAATATAATAACAGACTAGAACTACCAAATATTAATAACACAACTAAAACTTTCAGGGATGACGTTTTCATACTACACAAATCCAATGATATTAAATAAATCCTTGTCGTGTGGATAAAATGTCCGAATATATCACATAGCACAGAAAGATTACTGTATGATTATTATAACCTTTATATACCGAATTAAATAATTGGAGGTTTACTAATGAGACTAAAAGATAAAGTAGCCATAATATCTGGTGGTGGCGTTGGAATAAAAGAGCAAATGATGGGCTTCGGTGGTGCAACAGCGTGGGTTTTTGCACGAGAAGGCGCATCCGTAGTTATTGGCGACATCAATGATGAATCTGGCCGAGAAACTGTTTCTCAAATACAAGATGCTTTTGGAAAGGCCATGTATGTGCATTTAGATGTCACTGAAGAACAAAGCTGGATAGACATAATTAAAGCTACCGTTTCAAAGTTTGGAAAACTGGATATTTTAGTAAACAACGCAGGTGGTAGTTCAGGAAGCGGTACCGTAGAAAAAACAACTGAAGATGACTGGGAAGCTGATATGGCCCTAAATGTAACAGGAGCTTTTTTTGGAACTAAACACGCAATTCCGGAAATGCGTAAACAAGGAGGGGGTTCCATCATAAATATAGGATCTATTTCTGGGCTAGGTGGGAAAACTGGTGGAAGCAATGCTTCCAGTGGAGGTAAAGCTTGAGGCCATTTGTTTACTAAAGCAACTGCGATTCATTTTGCTGAGTATAATATCAGAGCTTACTGCGTTCATCCTGGATACTTCGTCACTCCTATGACTCGCAATATGAACGAAGAAAGCATTAATTGGCACTTAAGTAAATCACCAATGGGTAGATTTGGGAATGTGGAGGATATAGCA
>CAZSCD010000004.1:0-5467 GCA_964605345.1 uncultured Dehalococcoidia bacterium | reverse complement strand
CACATATAACCGACACATCATGGAATAATGTAATATCTCTTGCAAGCCATGCAGAATCTTTAGGCTTCGATCTTTTGATTATGGCAGCACCATACTTTGTAACAAAAACAGCACAACAAGTTGTCGAATTTGTCAAAACAGTTGCTGACAATACAAATCTATCAATCATGTTTTACAATTCACCTCAATTTGGAATCGTACTTGACCATAATGGACTCAAACAAATATGCGACATTCCAAATGTTGTTGGAGTTAAAGAAGCTAGTTTCAATCAGGACATTTCAATACAAGCTCATCAGTCATTAGGCGATACATCGATTATAAGCACACCTGATGAGTGGATATTTTTCAAAGGACAAGAACTTGGATTTCAGCAACAAGTCATGTTTGCCAACACTTCTGATTGGAGATTTGACAAACCTAACGCAAATTTTTACGTTCAATTCATAAACGAAGCTTCGAACGGCAATGTTGATAAAACATTCTACGATACTCACATACGCCCTGTTAAAAAAGTCTCTGATAAATGGTGGCAAAAAACAGCAAAGAAATTTAACGGTGTCCTGCCAGTTGCAATGTGTAAATACTGGGGCGAACTTATGGGTATGTCTAACGGTGGAGTAAGGCTACCGTTATTTGATCTATCAGATGCAGAAAAACTTGAACTTCAACAAGACTTGGAATCTATACTAAAAAGAACTTAAAATAACACAGAGGATAATATTTCATGATTTTGATGGTAAGTGTACAAAACATTACTGAAGCCCTTGAAGCTCTCAAAGGTGGAGCGGATATAGTTGACGTGAAAAACTTACAGGAAGCCCTTGTGGGATCTGCACATCCTCACATCGTTAGAGAAGTACGTGAAGCAGTTCCTTCAACTCATCATGCAAGTGTCACTTTAGGAGTAGTACCAAACCAAATAGGTACAGTAGCTATGGCTGTTTATACAGCAGGGACATTAAATGCTACTTCAGTTAAAGTTGGATTTATGAAAACTGAATACAATGTTGCTGTAGAAACTCTACTCGCATGCCATGAAGCACTTAATGGATTCGATACAAAACTCATAGGATCATTATTTGCGGACAACCATTTATATGATGGGCTTAACCCTAACTACATGGTACAACTAGCAAAAGACGGCCTATGTGATGGATGGCTCATTGACACACTGACAAAAGATGGCAGAAATCTTTTCGATTTCATTCCAGAATCAGAATTAAGAGATATGGTGTTTGAAGGCAAAAAAATGGGCATGAGTACAGCATTGTCAGGCCATTTACGCATGGAAAACTTAGACGAACTTGCAAGGGTAAATCCAGATATTGTCGGCGTTAGAGGTGCTGTTTGTTCTAAAGGTGATCGAGAATTTGGAGTATATTGGGAGGCAGTTGCAGAATTTAAAAACCAGCTGATAACTCGAAAAAGCGGCGAGATTAATGTACACAAGAATGACCAATTCTCATCGAATAATGGAGACGGAAATAGTGAATGGATTGTCATAGATGGAACTGGGAAGTCATGTGCAGGTATCATAGCAGCTCTCTCCGAGCAAGTTAAAAAAGATGAGAAGTCTCTAATAGAAGTGATAATACCCGATGTATTAAACACATACGACGTGGTTGTATGGGCAGAAACTGAAAAACGACAATTAATTACTCAACGCAAAGACACGAATGGAGCCACACGTATCTTGATACTCCCATAACAAGCTGAATGCTTTAAACCTGTGATATGTTTATGTTATTAAACTGCTGAAGACACATTCATAGGATAAGACCCAAGAATTTTAAACATTGAAACATGAGACCTCACGGCTTCTAATGCATCTCTAACTGATTCATCATTTCTGTGCCCCTCCAAATCTACCAAGAAAATATATCGTCCCAAATTGCGTTTGGTTGGACGAGATTCAATCTTAGTCATATTTACATTACGTTTTGCTATTTCTTCCAAAACAGCAAAAAGTATGCCAGATGAATCATGATCGAAATCGAAACATATCGACGTTTTATCTGATCCTGTAGGCAGGTGATCCACATCAGATAAAACAATAAACCTGGTCATGTTGTTAGAATCATCGCCAATACCATAAGATATAATCTCCGCAGAATATAAATCTGCAGCCCTTTTGTTTGCAATAGCAGCTGACGTAAATTGACTTTTACGCATTTCCTCCACAGCAGCAGAAGTACTCAAAGATGCCATCAATTCTACAGCTGGGAAACACTCAGTTAAAAAAATCTTACATTGAGCTAAAGCTTGAGGATGTGAAAAAATAACTTGGATTTTATCTCGATTTGTTCCCGGTACAACCATTAAACAATGTTCAATAGGCAAAACAAGCTCATGTTGTATAAATAAACTCGAATCATGGATCAACAAATCTAATGTGTGTGTAACAGCGCCTTCCAAGCTGTTTTCAATTGGTACTACTCCTCTATCTACGACACCAGAGCTGACTGCATCAGCAACAGCAGGAATAGATGGATACGGTAGCAAAGTAGCATCTACGTCATGAGCAATGGCTGCTTGTTCAGTATAAGAACCTGCAGGACCCAGAAAAGCAACCCGATTAGTCATATTATATAGTTTTCCTTCAGCAACACCACAGTTGACTTAAGAACAAATATATTTCCATACAAGTTATACATTGCATATCGAATAAGTATATATACTTATCGTTTAATTAATCACCTTCCTCGGTTTCAAGTCTGTATAATAGCTCGTCTCCACCTACTAATACAATCCAATCTCCATCCTGCAAGCGATCACTCGGGTCTGGATTTAAAGTTATATCATTTCCTCGTCTTACTGCCAGCACGGAAAGACCTAATTTATCTCTTTGGTTTACAAGACCTAATTCTTCAAGACTCATCGCATTAAACCGCTTGGGTACTTTCATTTTGCTTATACCATAATTGGGAGTAATCTCTAAATATTCTTCCACATCTGGATTAAATAAATTATGAGCCAATCTAACACCCATTTCTGATTCAGGTTGGATAATCTTGTCAACTCCTATTAGTTCCAAAGTATTGCTATGCAGTTCATCATGCGCTCGAGCAACAACATATCTTACCCCCATAGTTTTTAACAACACGGCTGTAGTAATGCTTGCCACCATATCAGAACCGATTGCAACTACTGCAGCATCATAATTCTGTATACCCAAATCCCTTAGAACCATTTCATTGGTCGCGTCTCCTGATAAAGCATATGAAGCTTGTCCCATAATGATTTGTACACGATCCTCATTTTTATCAATAGCTAGTACATCGTGTCCAAGATTATAAAACGACTTGACAACATTGGATCCAAAACGCCCTAGACCTATCACAACTACTTGTTTTTTCATAACTCAATCACCAGCACACCATTCAAATTATAATGTAAACACACATTTGTTTTTCATCACATAAACTATCATTAAATACATCAATTTAATCCATTCTTAGTTATTATTATTCAAATAATATAGTATCAATTATCCTATATTAACTCTTTCCTTCGCATATCGGTAGGCATCGTGTTCAAGTCCCTGAGCCATAGCTAATGCTAAAGTTAGAGGACCTATTTTACCGAAAAACATAGCAATTATTAACAAACTATGTCCCCAGGAAGACATATATGGAGTTATACCAGTAGTCAAACCTACAGTTCCAACAGCCGAAATAGTCTCAAAGAATATTTCTCTGAAATAAAATGAACTTTCAAAAAACATCAATGCAAACGTAATTAAAAACACAAATAACATCGCAACTAATACAATAACCATCGAACGCAAAATTAAGTTGTCCGGTATCTCTCTGCCAAAAACTGAGACATGAAGGTTTCCACGTATAACCATGAAAATAGCAAGCACAACTATTGCTATAGTATTGATTTTCACACCACCAGCCACAGAAGCAGAAGCTCCCCCAATAAACATCAGACTAGTAAAAAAGAAATTTGTGTGATGTTCCGTATACCCAAAACCTACAGTACTAAAACCAGCAGTACGCCCGCTAATGGATTCAAATAAAGATATTACTATTTTTTCCTTAAGCGACAACATCCCAATGGTTTCCACATTACTATACTCAAAAACTAAATACGCAGTCGTTCCTAGTATTGTAAGAATCAAAGTGAAACATATAACTAACTTTGAATTAAGCGTGAATTTGGAGAAATTGTGTAATTTAATTAAATCTTTCAAAACCCAATAACTCATACTCCCTAATAGGATCAAAATAGCCATTATGGCTAATGTCATTACATCGTTACTGAAAACACCAAACCCATCTGCATCATTCAAAGCAATAAACCCAGCATTATTGAAACCGGATACCGCATGAAACAAAGCTTGCCAAACAGCTTCACTCGAAGAATACATAAATGAAAACCTGGCGAACAAAGCAGTAAAACCCAAAATCTGTATAATAATAGCAATGATGGCAATCTGAAATGTTATACCCACTACATTGCCAAGTTGATTTATCCCAAAACTATCTCGTATTAAAACCCTCTGTTTCAAACTCACACGCCGTCCAACAAGAATCAAAAGACCTGTGGCTATTGTCATAAATCCTAATCCACCAACAAACATCAATGCCAAAATAAAAATTTGTCCAACTCTAGTCCAGTAAACCGCGGTATTTTGAATCACCAATCCAGTCACTGTAACTGCAGATGTTGCAGTGAAAAAAGCGTCCATAATTGGAGTGAATCCTTCTCCATGACTAGAAACAGGTAACATCAAGAGTACAGTACCTACGAAGACCAGACTCGCAAAGGCGTAAAGTAAAATGAATGGTGAGGCAAGAGCTCGAGACTGTTTTTTACGAGACGTAACAGTCAAATGAACTGGAGATATCTCTAGGTCATTGGGATTACTAACAACCACATCTTCCCGTTTAGGATTCCTAAAATCTGGTAACATCTACTTTACCAACTGTATTTGATCAAATAGTGCTTAAACAAACAATAAGCATCTGCTATTTTCACTCAACCAATTAAGCCTATTATACCTCAAGAAAACCAAAACATCCTGAGATTTAAGTTAATCGATACATCTATGCTAAGTACATTTGGTAGATTCAATGTGTTATGATCTGAGTGCAAAGCTAGTATCACAAACAACACAAGATTAAAAACAATTAAGTTGTAACTAAACAAATCTAAATATTTCTTATGGCCGGAAATCATGGCTATTATAGCTAATGATATAAACAAATTCCTCGAAGCTCTTCATTCCTCTGAAACAATGTCGGTTATCGCCGTCACTGGAGGAGGACATGAAGCTATAACGCACCTACTAGGCAAATCTGGAGCTTCACGTACTGTCCTAGAGGCTTTGATTCCATATTCTTCAAATTCATTAGTGGAATTCATAAACGAGAAACCTAGCAAATATGTTTGTACTGAAACTGCTTTATTAATGGCACACAAAGAATATATACGAGCAGTAGAACTCAAAGATGTT
>CAZSCD010000003.1:0-29367 GCA_964605345.1 uncultured Dehalococcoidia bacterium | reverse complement strand
AGCATAAAAAATTTCGTCGGACCGCTCTTTTCCTAAACTCTCTTCAACGCACTGTTGATCAAACCCAAACTCGCTTGGACCTTGACCATCATTGCCTGAATCCTGTTGGTATCCTTGACCATCAGAGCCTGAATCCTGTTGATGTTTTTCTTTTACATCTGCGGCCACACAAACTTCAACTAGGCTAATTTCTTCTGTGGTCATTTGAGCGTCTTTATAGAAAATCTCGGTAGCTCGATCTTGTCCTAAAATAAAATCTAAACACTCTATATCATAGATCTCGTCAATCTGAGATGTAGGTGAGACTAATGTAGATGGAACTGGCGTAGGTGAGACTGATGTAGATGGAACTGACGTAGGTGAGACTGATGTAGATGGAACTGGCGTAGGTGAGACTGATGTAGATGGAACTGACGTAGGTGGAACTGATGTAAGTGGAACTGACGTAGATGGAACTGACGTAGGTGGAACTGACGTAGGTTTGTCAGCTAAAGCAAGTTGAACTTTAGCGTCTACAGTAGCATCAATATCCATTTTTTGCACAGGAGTTGACTGCCCACAACTCATAGTCAACAGCAACGTTATTATTCCAAAAACAGCATAAAACTTCATGACTAAACCTCCAAAACGGAGTGGTTCACTCGATTATACCACTCAGTGAATTTATGGGACCCATAGTATGGAGTGAAGAGATGTTTAAAGTACCTTGAGGATAGCACCAAATTTTTTTGGATTTTAGTGTAATTGTCTGAATTATTCAATCAACAAAGATTTGAGTCTAAATCACAAGCTTTCACAAGATCTCGATCGGCAGATTCTTGTTGTTTTAATCTCCGTAATCCTAAACTCCTATTGTAATAAGCAAGTGCGAAGTCTGGAATTAACTCTATAGCTTTATCATAATTCTGTATAGCTTGTTCATATTCACCCAGTGCATAATAAGCAAATCCTCTGTTGTTATACCCTAAAGCCAAATCAGGTACCAATTCTATAGCCATATCGTAATCTTCTATAGCTTGCTGATATTCACTTAGGGCAGTATATACGGCAGCTCGATTGTAATACGCAACCGCCAAATTAGGAGACATATCCACCGCGACATCATAATCTTCCAGAGCATTTTTATATTCCATCAATGAATAGTACGCAAACCCTCTATCGTTATACATAAGAGCAGAATTTGAATCCAACTTTATCGCTATATCGTAATCTTGTATAGCTTGCTGATACTGACCCAATGAGGCATGAACAAACCCTCTACTATGATATGCAATAGAATGATTTGGGTCTGATTTGATAGCTGTACTATAATCTTCTATGGCATGTTCGTATTCACCCAATGCATAGTGAGACAATCCTTTGTAATAAGCAACCGCCAAATTAGGGTCTAACTCTAGAGATCTATCATAATCTTCAATAGACTGTTCATATTCACCCAGTGCATAATAAGCAAATCCTCTGTTGTTATATGCGAGTGCAAAATCTGAATTCAAATCTATAGCTTTGTTATAATCCAATATAGCTTTTCCGTGTTGACCCAAGAAATAGTATGTGAAACCTCTGTCATTATATGCATCTGCAAAATTTGGATCTAAATCTATAGCTTTGCCATAATCTAATATAGCTTTATCATAGAACTCTTGCTCGAATAACTGCAACCCACTTTTGTGATAGTCATCAGCTATATAATCGTTGACTTCTTGTGAATAACAAGAATTCAATATCAACATACTAATTGTGCTCAAACTCAGTATGATAACTCTACGTATAGTCATGTCTTGCTATTAAAACTCCCTACCATAACCTATAAAAAAGTTTATTGTCCTGCAATACGACTCCATATTTCAGGTTACTTCTAGAGTCGGATTTCTAAGTGGATCAGCAAATTGATTGCCATCAAGAGGAATCACATCTTTCTGGTAAACTTGAATCCTACATGATTCATAATCAGGTATAAATAGACGGAAATCATCATCTATTCTGACTGACCTAGGGCGTCTTAGATATTTCTCTTCTTCCAAGTTAGCCATATCTCTTATTCTGTTTGGAACAGCATTAGTCATCATGTACTGTCTAGCAACTCTAGAAAGTGATGCATCACCTCTGAAAGACCAGATATACCGACCTTCTGAATTAAACATTTGGACCCGGTTGTTACCTGAATCTGAAACATAGATGTCCCCGTGAGCATCTACTGCAATACCCGTGGGTCTGTTGAAATCACCTTTATCTGTACCTAGTTTCCCAATAACATTCTTCAATTCGCCATGGGCATCAAAAATTTGAATTCTATTATTACCCCAATCTACAACATAAATGTCTCCAAGTTCATCTACATGAACCCCCCATGGAAGATTAAATTCACCAGGGCTTGATCCATACGACCCAAACCCACCCAAATATTCTCCTTTAACACTATATCTTTGAAGTCTGTGATTTTTCGAATCCATAACAACAAGATTGCCTTCTAGGTCGAATGCTATTCCAGTAGGGCCATGAAATTCACCTTCAGAGTCACCTTCGACACCCCAACTAGATACAAATTGGCCATACTGATCCAACATAGTAATCCGATTAGTAGCTTCATCACTAACAAAGATATGTCCATCACAATCTGTAATGATCTGAACTGGCCAAATAAACTCACCATCGTCAGTTCCATATTCACCAAAAGCCTTTAGATTATCTGTAAAAACATCCGTGTCATCAATGGGCCAAATTCTTATTGTTGCTACTCCTGCAGATCTCATCAATATGTAAACATCGCCTCTACCAGAAAATGCAATGTCCGCTGGGAAATCCGTAACACGTCTCATACCTAATGTGTTCAAATATGGATATCCTGCTCGTAATAATCCGTGTGGCCTAGTCATTGTTTGAGTTTCTGAGTCATAAGAATTTACTGTCCGAACGGAAAAAATTGTTCGTAATCCCCTTTGACAATTGGCTTTGCTTCAATATTCATCCACTGTTCCAAAAGAGTACCGTAAACACTTCTGAAATCTATCGTGTGACCTAAATCTTCTCCATGTACCCAATCTTTAGGATCCAGAGACGGATACTCTCCATAAAGTCCACCTAGTACGTTTCCACCAAATATAAAAGCTCCTCCAGCTGTTCCATGATCAGTACCACTGCCATTATCTCTCATACGACGTCCAAACTCAGTAAATACGAAAATTGTCACGTTATCGGATGCATTATGTTCTTCCAAATCATCCATGAAATCTGAAATCGCGCCTGAAAGTTCAGTCATCAATTTTAGATGGGCAGGCATTTCATTAGAATGAGTATCATATCCTCCGTGTTGTGTGTAGAAAATACGTGTACCTAAATTTGCCAAATGTATCCGAGCTACATCCCTAAGATTCTTAGCAATAACGTTGTCTCCATATTCAACAGACGAATTGTATTGATTAGCCACACCAGACAGAATATCAGCACCATTTAATACATCCAATCCAGTCTGGCCAATGTACTCTGCAACCAGTCCAGTACCAACAGCCTGGCCATAAATATGTCTAAAGGTATCAATAGCTCTATCTCTCAAATTTTCTTTCTCCATCTGATTCATAAGACCATAACTCTCAAGGTTTCCAATAGATGTTACAGGTACTCCTGTCACTGCCATAGCACGAGGTAAGCCCATACCTATGTTAATACCAGTCAAAACATTCTTAGCATTAGGATCTAGATCTCTAATTGCTTGTCCAAGCCAACCTTCATTTCCTATTCTGTCAGGTTCAGCCGTATGCCAAACATCCATGCCTCTAAAATGTGACCTGCTTGAATTTGGATATCCTATCCCTTGAATTACCGCCATTTTCCCTTCATCATACAACCGTTTAAATGAGGCTGCATTCGCGTTAAAAGCAAGGTGGTCATTAATTGGTAAAACTTGATCTTCACTAAGGACAACTTTCTTACGAGCATCATAATAATGTTGATTGGTGTAAGGAACAAGTGTATTCATGAAATCATTGCCACCAGACAACTGCACAACTACGAGAGTATTTTTTGCGGTATTTACAGTCATATCTCTCTCCTTACTTTATGTCCTATGTCATGAATGGAATTCTTAAGTTATTCAAACTGGTAATCAACTGTAGAAGTGATCATCTGTATCAAATTATGAACTCCCACAATAGCGTCTCCATTATGATTTTGCATGATTTTCAATTCTTCCGCATAAGCAATCAATGAGTCATAAGTCTGTTTACTCACATATATCGCTCCTAATACATCTAAACATCTATCTATCAATTCAACTGGATCATCATTTAGATTACCTATTAGATTAACCATCGATTTAACACCTTGTTTAGAAGTGTCATGGAACTGTTCTTCAACGAAACCAATTCGTTCACTGAGAGTTCCAGAATCTATCCATTCATGACCAGTATGCCAGCCTTCGACGGTTGGAGGACTCATTAATCTCTGCCCCATTATAGACATAGTACCTTCATACAGATCATTGTTAATCACAGCTAATCCTAATTCGTGTATACCAGGTGTAGGTTCATTGAATTCTCCAGTTTGTTTAAAAACACCCACAATCAACTCAGTAGGGCTCTTAACTTTTTTAAAACATGTTGCTTCTTTGAAAAAATCAGAGTTAAACAAATACTTCAATACTGGCCTTATTTGGCCTCCTGTTTCCATAAAAACGCTTGCAAGTCGTCTAATAGCCTCTGAGTTCTTGGGAGGTTCAATTGACCACGATGAAACAGGAGGTTCATCTTCAACAAAGAAATTATATAGGTGTCGTGATATGAAATTAGCCGTAGCAGGCTGTTTGATAATTACGTCAACGATGTCTCCGCCATTAAAACAACCAGTCTCGCCAAGAAATGTTTTTGATTCGTAATCATGATCATCTTCGACAAACTCAAATTCCGTAGGATAGTGCCCACCAGGATGGATAGAAAGAGGTTGTTTGAAAGTCCAACCAGTGAATGCCCGTGAAACAGCCTTTATGTCATCTTCTGTATAGTTTCCAATACCCATTGAAAACAATTCGAGTAATTCACGTCCAAAATTTTCATTGATATCTTCTCTGTGATTTTCATTATTATCCAACCAAAATATCATTGCAGGATCAGAGGAAAGTTCCGTAAGAATCGTACGCATGTCAGTCATACTTACTTTACGAAACATGTCAATTTGAGAATATAATGATGGCCCATGCTCACTTTTACCCCAAGCTACTGGGAAAATGTGGTGGAGGAAAAGAGTCATTTTTTCTTCCAAATGACGTTTGGAATTTACCATTCTGAACAACCACTTCCCAACGTTTAGCGCCAGTAATTCACCTGAATAATATCTGTCTATAAACGATTCATCTAATTCCTCAAAACGTTCGGGATGAACAAGATCATCAACAATCTCTTCGTAACTTTTGTCTCTGATCATGGCATCGAGTTCATTAGATGTAACACCGAAGCCTGCACGTCTCATCAAATGCGCGACCAAAGTCCTGTTCGATTTCACGTCCATTTGTGTACCGCTCATATAACGTGTATCAGTTCTCGAAATCCACGTAAGGAATGGAGCCAACGGACGGGATTGAACCGTCGACCTGCGGTTTACAAAACCGCTGCTCTACCACTGAGCTACGTTGGCTATTCTAATTACTACCCTCTATTACATTATCACTTATACCATCTACGGTCGACCTTAAGCAACAAAATTACGTATGAAACATAATGCCCACCGTAGCAATATAATCCATGATGTTTTAACTTGTGCTTGCGATAGCATGTCCAACCTAGTAGACTTAAGTTAATCGGAATGTAATGTTAAACAATTCTCAATCTGATCTTCCATCGAAGTATCCACCAACGTCTAACATATACCCATAATATAAACGAACTTAATAAGATTAGGAAATTTAGCGCTTGTAGCTCAGCTGGATAGAGCGCAGCCCTGCGGAGGCTGAGGCCGTGGGTTCGAATCCCGCCAAGCGCGCCATATACACAGTTTTATATCATAAATCGTCACATAAAATAGACGTTCAGACACGCCAGAAAGTTACTCTAGTGTCACAAGATTGGCGAAGATTTTTTCTCATATTATGGGAATCTGGTGACGTGGTTGTCAGGGCGATTAGCTCAGCTGGTTAGAGCGCTTGCTTTACACGCAAGAGGTCAGAGGTTCGAGTCCTCTATCGCCCACCATAGTTTTACCATCAATGAAATTATATACAATAAAATACTGTCACGGTGCCAAAGCCAGCACAAATAATCCGGAAACGATCAATCCGGCTCCAATCAATCTTTTTACACCAGAAGGCTCTTTAAGAACGAAAATGCCCAATATAACGCCAATCACAATGCCAACTTCTCGTGCTGGAACTATGTAACTAACTTTGGAAATCGAAAGAGCCGTTAATACAAGTCCATAAGCTCCAAATATACATAACCCAGATACTATAATAACTATTCTACTATGCTTCCATTCATTTACTAATGAATCTAAGCCATGTTTAATCAATATATATGGAATCAATAAAATAAAAGATCCTAATGTCATTAAATACATATAGAGAAAGGGTTGCACGTGAGTAACACCACTTTTGTCCACGAGCGAATAAGCAGTTGTAGATAATCCTATCAACACCGGATACCGAAGTGCATGAAATATATCCCACATATTCATTTTCTGGTAGTTACTGGTTAACGCAACAACGAAAATCCCAATTACAATCAATCCGATTCCTATTACAGCCATACTACTAATTGCCTCATCAAATAAAACAACTGCTATCACAGGAACCAAGATTGGAGCTATGCCTCTCGCAATCGGATAAACTACCGTCAAATCCCCCTTAGAGTAACTGATACTAATAAACCTAAAATATGCAGCATGTAATCCAGTTGTAATCACCACAAAGCACCAACCCAACATAGATACAGGATGCGTCAATAATAAGATGACTCCGACAGGTATAAGCAAAATTGAAGCAAATCCTAGAGCCAGCACTATGAATACATGTTTGTTAACAGATCGTTTGGTGGAAAAATTCCAGAATGTATGAAGCAATGCCGAGGACAAAACTAATATAAGTGCCAAAGTATTCATTAATGTTATTACCTAAAATATATTATTCAGATGAATCAAACCACAATCCTTTAATATAACACGCTATCATTTTTAAAGATTGTATAAACGTATTAACCTATTCAAATATTTACAAACTTGCTACATGATGTTAAGTAAATACCGCCAATCGATTTTTTGTAATTTACGTTGTCGCATTTGGTATATACTAATCATCTGAATAGTTCCTGAATTATCATTTCACATGTAATGTACGTTTAAACCATAACTCCCATCTAATTATTCGAAGGATCTGGATTTTGAATTTCTATTACGATTTAATTGAAACCACATTGGGATACATGGGTGTTATAGCTTCTGACCACGGCCTTATTAGAACGACTCTCCCTCAAACTTCCACAAAGAATTGTATCCGTATGATGAGAGTGAATAGTTACAAAAGCATCACTATGTCACACGGTAGATTTAGTGCATTAAAACACAAATTGGAAGAATATTTTCTAACAGGTGCATCAACATTTCACAACGAACCAATTGACATAAATAATGCACCACCATTCCATCTTGCTGCATGGAAAGTATGTAGGTCTATACCGAATGGTCAAACTAGAAGTTATAAATGGTTAGCAAGCATGGTAGGAAATCCTAGAGCTTCTCGTGCGGCTGGACAATCTATGGCAAACAATAGACTTCCAATCATCATACCATGCCATAGAGTTATATCTAGCAATGGGAACCTAGGTGGGTTTGGGAAACATCACTCAATGATATCAATCAAACGCCATCTCCTAGAAATTGAGAGGACTTTCGTTACATAAGTAGTACTTCACAAGATAAATACCTGATCAAAAAAACATCATTTAGTTTGTCAAACATACCGACAAAACATTTGGCCCGAGTTGCTATCAATACACAAATCTCATTCATCCTTACTTTCTACAGACACTTTACCAGTTGTACCAAGTAATTCTCGAAGTTGAGACTCTAATTCTTCACAAATCTTAATACGCACCATAGGCCATTCCATTACAACTATCCGACCTGCAGTCGCTATCTCCAAAATCACTGCATCATTTCCTGGATAATCAAGAAGTAGTTTTTTTATTTCTTCAAACATAGATTCATCATTTTCAGGCTTGTCAGACTCAAAAATCCTAACATTGATGTTTCTATTTACCTCAGTTCCTATAACGACTTGTTTTTGTTCCAAATTCCCTCCATTTAAGTTAACTTCACTATTTGTTGTATCAAAATGCGAGTAACTGAGGTTACTAGTACTCTCAGTAGTTTTTTTATCTAGGGTTTTAATACCATTATTAGCAAGTTTATTTTGATATTCAGAGACACCAAACGTAGAGTCATCCTCAAAATTGTATTCAGTTACCTTAGAACAGCTTATACTGATTTCCCCATTTCTGTTTCGTATTGTCCCTAAAATGACCACCACAGTACCTTCTTTCCATAGTTCCCTTGTTTCATTAAGTAAATCCTCCCACACCAAAACATCAATCTGGCCATCCATAAGTCCAACATTAGCTATTAAAAATGGCTTGTCTGTACGTGTATATCTATGTGTTATTAAATGAATCTGTCCTCTCATAGATACTTTTTTTCCTGACATATCAGGATTTATATCACTCCGAAATACAATCGTGTCTGAATTTGCATCACTTAAATTGTATAAAATATCACTGTCAGATAACTGTACTCCCAAGAGGTCTCGTTCCCAATTCCACAACTCCCTCCTTGAGGTTTTCATGTCTGGCAAAGCTATATTTGCAAGAGGAGTTTGAACAGACTCACCAAATAAATCAAACATTGTAGCCTGATCAGATTGTTTGAGTTTTGTTTCACTCTGTGAAAGAGACAAAATTCGATCGATTACTGTAAGCAATGCTGAACGATCTCCAAATGTATCAAAAGCACCTGATTTGATAAGGCTTTCTAGCGTTTTTCTATTAATACCACTCATATCGGCAACTCTACACATTTCCTCAATTGATGAAAAAGACCCGTGAGTTCTTCTAGATTTCTCAATTGATCTGACTGATTCAGAACCCACATTCTTTGTTGCAGCTAAACCAAACCTAATAACAAATTTTTGATCCTCCGAAGTCTCTAGTGCAAATCCAATTTGACTTCGATTAATATCTGGAGGAAGAACCGGAATATTCAAACGTCTACACTCAGCTATAGCGGTAGAAACTTTCTCAGTATTACCCAAATACGTATTCAGTAATGAAGCCATATATTCAACGGTATAATTAGCTTTAAGATATGCAGTCCAATATGAAATAAGTCCATAACTCACACTATGGGCTTTGTTGAAAGCATATCCTGCAAATGGTTCTATTAAACTAAAAATCTCTTCGGCTAACTCGTGTGAATATCCCTGTTCAGAAGCACCCAATAAAAACTTCTCATTTTCTTGTTCCATAATTTCAGGTATTTTTTTACCCATAGCTTTACGTACTATGTCAGCTTCACCTAATGAATAACCAGCAAATGTTTGAGTGATCAAAAGTACCTGGTCTTGATAAACTATAACCCCATAAGTCTCTTCAAGAATATCTTTTAGTGCATCGTGAGGATATTTAGGTTTAACTTGGCCATGTTTTGCTTTTATAAAAGTAGTGATATGTTCCATAGGGCCAGGGCGATAAAGTGCAATCATTGCAGAAACATCACCAATTGAAGTCGGTTTAAGCTCTTTGATATATCGACTCATCCCAGAACTTTCAAGTTGGAATACACCTACAGTTTCACCTTGAGCCAAAAGTTCGAAAGCTTTGCTGTCATTCAGGGAAATGTTGTTAGGAGTAACTTCAATACCTTGAGTTTGAGATATTAAATCTCGTGTTTTAGATAGAACTGTCAAATTTGATAATCCCAAGAAATCTAATTTTAGTAATCCCAAAGTCGCTAAGGGTTCCATAGCATACTGTGTCATTGTGGCTCCATGATCATCACCACCTATAGGTTTTTGCAATGGAACTACATCATCCAATCTATCTTTGGATATTACAAATCCTGCAGCGTGCGTACTAGAATGGCGAGTAATGCCTTCTAGGTGTTTAGCAGTATCGATTAAATGTTTAATTTTCACGTCTGATTCATAAATTCCTTTTAACTCGGGCGTTGTATCCACAGCTTCGTCTAAAGTTATATGTAATTTGGTAGGAATCAAACGAGCTATTTTATCTACATCAGCATAAGGCATTGCAAGAACTCTACCTACATCACGAATAGAAGCACGTGCGCCTAAAGTTCCGAAAGTGATTATCTGTGCTACGTGATCCCTTCCATACTGAGATACCACATAATTGATAATTTCTTCGCGACGATCATCCTGGAAATCTATGTCTATATCTGGCATCTCCTTTCTTTCAACATTCAAGAATCTTTCGAAAACCAGTCGGTAAAGAAGAGGATTAACATCCGTGACACGAAGACAATAGAGAATCAAGCTAGCAGCAGCACTTCCTCTAACAGCAAAAAAGATGTCATTACTTCTAGCAAATTTTGCTATATCCCATACAACCAGAAAATAGTTAGCAAACATTGTTTGTTTAACGACCTCAAGTTCGTATAACAACCTTTCTTTTGTATCAGAATCTATACGGTCAATACGTTCTTCCAACCCCTTGAAACATAATTTGCTCAAATATTCATCTGGAGTCATATCATCTGGAATTTTGAATTCAGGCATACGAATCTGAGAGAAATCTAATTCGAGATTACACATATCCGCAATCACACCAGTATTAGTAATGGCATCTGGGTGATCCGGAAAAAGGGCCGTCATTTCATCAGGGCTTTTTAGATAATAAGAAGGTGCTATCATCCTCAAACGATTGTTGTCGTTGATATTGGTGTTAGTGTGGATACATATTAGTATATCCTGGTATGGAGCATCTTCTTTTCTTATGTAATGGCTATCGTTAGTTACAACCAAAGGTAATTCTGTTTCTCTATTTAATTTCAAAATCCCTTCATTAATTTCATTCAATCCAGTTACATTGTCATGACTCATCAATTCAAGGTAGTAGTCACCAAATAATTCTTTATACCAAAAAGCTGTGTCTTGAGCTTCTTTGATTTTGCCATGTTCTAGTAGCTTAGGTACTTCTCCACTTGGGCATCCTGATAAAACAATCAAACCTTCATAATGTTCTTGTAATAATTCACGATCTACTCTTGGTTTATAATAAAATCCTTCAAGATGTGATTTGGTAACTAATTTCACCAAATTTCCGTATCCTTTGGCATTCTTAGCAAGCACAGTCAGGTGATAAGGGGTCCTAGATTCGGGACGTTTATCAAATCGGCTACCTGGTGCTACATACATTTCGCATCCAATTATAGGCTTAATGTCCTGAGCTTTGGCTAAACGATAGAAATCAATGGCGCCATATATACCACCATGATCTGTTATAGCCAAGCTATCCATCTTAAGTTCGCTAGCACGATTCACCAAAGGACTAAGACGGCTCAATCCATCTAACATGCTAAATTCAGTATGCACATGAAGATGTGTAAACAAAATACCTCTCCACATAAATAATTACGAAGACAACCAATGCAGATTACAAATTTGTATCGCCTGATATAAAAATCCTAAAACAACCAGAAGATACTCTAGTCAAATCACACAAAATTACATTTCGACTATAGGGAAACTAATCACATCATAGATCTAGTATATGTGTACAATCAAAAAAGTGACAAGGACATTCTTAAACAATCAAAAGTCTTTATTAGAAATAATTTGAGGACTAATTTACTACAGGTACTTAAACACATAAATAAGAGAGCCCTGTAATTTTCCAGGGCGCGCTTCTTTAATGTGTTTTACTATCCATTAATTATTAGTAATCCATAGGTGGTGGAGTTGGCATAGCAGGTTCTTTTTCTTTCACATCCGCAATCAAGGATTCAGTAGTTAATACCATTGCAGCCACACTTGCAGAATTCTCAACTGCCGCTCGTGTAACTTTAGCTGGATCCATGATACCTCGCTTCATTAAATCTGCGAAATCTCCTACCTCAGCATCGTATCCCCACCCTTCTTTGCTCTTCAAACTTTCTGACAGTATTACTTCTCCAGAAACACCTGTATTCTCACAAATTAACTTTAGAGGTGTCTCCAATGCACGCTTTAGAATCTGGACTCCTGTGTCTTCATCACCGGATAACTCCAATGAATCTAAAGCCACTCTAGAACGAAGTAATGCCGTACCACCACCTGGTACAATGCCTTCTTCTACCGCAGCCCTGGTTGCCGAAAGAGCATCTTCTACTCTATTCTTTTTCTCCTTCAATTCAACTTCAGTCGCAGCACCAACTTTAATAATTGCAACACCACCTGCTAATTTGGCTAGGCGTTCCTGAAGTTTTTCACGATCAAAATCAGAAGTCGTTTCTTCAATCTGTGCTTTAATTTGTTTAATACGACCCTGAATAGCATCTTCAGCCCCAACACCATCAACAAACGTAGTGTTTTCCTTGGTTGCCACTACTCTGCGTGCTCGACCCAAATCTTCCACAGTAACTGAATCTAATTTCCTTCCTACTTCCTCGCTAATAACCTGTGCTCCAGTCAATATCGCCATATCCTCAAGCATAGCCTTCCGCCGATCACCAAACCCAGGAGCTTTCACAGTCAGGCAACTGAGAGTCCCTCTCATTCTATTAACAACCAATGTAGCAAGTGCTTCGCCTTCGACGTCTTCCGCCACAAGAACTACATTCTTGCCCACCTGAAGTATCTTTTCTAGAGCAGGAAGTATGTCAGCAACAGCAGAGATTTTTTTATCTGTGATTAGTATGTAAGGGTCATCAATAACTGATTCCATACGATCTTGATCTGTTATGAAATACGGAGAAATATATCCTCTGTCGATCTGCATGCCTTCAACAAACTCCTGTTCATAACTAAGACCTTTAGATTCTTCAACAGTGATTACTCCATCTTTACCAACTTTTTCCATAACATCCGCTATAAGATTACCCATCTCTTCATCGTGCGCCGAAAGGGATGCCACTTGGCCAATCTGAACTCTTCCCTCAACAGGAGTAGACATGCCTTCGATACATGTTCTTAAGGCTACAACACTCTTCTCTATGCCTCTTTTCAAAGCCATTGGATTAGCGCCTGCTGCAATATTTTTGAATCCTTCATGGATAATAGCCTGAGCCAGCACCGTAGCAGTAGTCGTACCGTCTCCAGCCACATCATTAGTTTTACTAGCAGCTTCCTTCAAAAGCTGGGCTCCCATGTTTTCAAAGGGCTCTTCCAGTTCTATTTCTTTAGCAATAGTTACTCCATCGCTACATACCTGCGGTGGACCAAATTTTTTATCCAAAACCACATTTCTTCCTCTCGGACCCAAAGTAACACCCACTGTATCAGCCACAGTGTCTATACCTCGCTTCATTGCAGCTCTGGCTTCTTCACTAAAAGACAATTGCTTAGCCATTCTTACCTCCTGCCATCAACCTGGCAAATAGATCAGTTTATTATCAAATTAAATTACTTTTTGAAGAGAACATCGTCTTCACGCAACACTAAATAATCCACGTCTCCTTGTTTATATTCAGTGCCAGCATACTTGGAATAAATCACAACATCTCCCACTGATATTTCCATTGGTGCCCTCTTACCATCATCCGTCAATTTTCCCGGTCCTACAGCAACTACAGTTCCTTCTTGAGGTTTCTCTTTAGCTGTATCTGGAATATAGATACCTCCAGCAGTTACTTGATCTCCCTCTTCAGACGGCTCAACAACAATCCTGTTACCGAGAGGCTTGAAAGTGACTTTAGTCTTAGTCGGCATAGTCTAACGACCTCCTCGTATTTCTTAACCATTACAAATCGATTATTAGCAGTCTGGCCTATGGACTGCCAGTCGATAATCCTAAGGCAAATCACTATAAGTGTCAATACCCAACTTACGAAACTGGATATAGGTACTATTCGAGATATATATCAAAAATACTCCTTTCATCTATTCAAACATATACGTCGTATATAGAATTTAAATCATCCATTTAGGAATCTAATAAAAACTTTGAAGTATATTCCAGCATTTCATTGATAAACTGTAGCCATATTGACGACATCAACTCAAATCTCTTACCATCGAAGACAATGAAAAATTCACATATGTCAACATGGATACTCATATCCATTCAAAATATCATTTCACTATTCCTTGCAATTCGGCCTAAACATTGGACGAAAAATCTCCTTGTCTACCTCGTGTTCTTCTTCACAGTAGGAGAAGCTTGGTCACCAGATGATTTACATTCAATATCAATGCCATTGTACAAATCTTCTTTAGCTTTTGTGATATTTTCGATTCTCAGTGGTGGAATTTATATTGTTAATGACATATTGGATATTCAAAGGGACCGTGAACACCCAACAAAACGATTACGACCTATTGCTTCTGGAATATTACCGATCACACTAGCATGGATTGTAGCAACAATATTGATTTCAGTAGGATCAACCGCAGCATTTATCCTCGAACCTCTCTATGGCGTCATAGCGCTGACATATGTAACAACTATGACAGCATACAGTGTATTCTTAAAACGAATTATTATCTTGGATGTATTTGCAATAAGCTGTGGATTTATTTTAAGAGCAATAACAGGAGCAGTTGTTATCCAAGTACCTGTATCACCTTGGCTGTATGTGTGCACTGGACTAGGAGCTCTATTCATCGCCTTATGCAAACGAAAAAGCGAATTAACTATCGCAGGTAAAAGTGCTGGATTACAACGTGACACACTTCAATTATATACGATATCTCTATTGGAACATCTAATAAATATAGTCACAGCTTCGGTTGCGTTAAGCTACACATTCTACACATTCACTGCCACAAATCTACCTGACAATCACTCTATGTTATTCACAATACCTTTCGTTATATATGGACTTTTCAGATACCTATACTTAACGCATACAAAAAACTTGGGTGAAAATCCAGAAGAAATTATTACCAAAGACATCCCGTTAATAATTACAATTGTTTTGTGGTTAACCCTTACAGCTACTATATTGACAATAGCCAGAACTTAAACTTAATGCAAAATGTACTAACAAATCCACAAGTATAAATACCTAATAATCGCGCATGAATATCAATCCTGGGTATTAAGCCAATCACTAATATCGTGAGATATATTGCTCGTATGCATTGCAGAATACAAAGATGCCTTCAAAAGTCCTGATGGAGTTCCAACATCAAAATTAATACCCGGAAATCTATACCCGTAAACGTCCTGTGAAGTCAATAGTTCAACTATGGCATCCGTAAGTTGAATTTCCCCTAAAGCACCTGGTTCAATAACATCTATAACATCGAAAATTTCTGGAGTGAGAATATATCTACCAATTACTGCCGAATCAGACGGAGCCTTTTCTAAATCAGGTTTCTCAATCATTCCAACAATCTTACAAATAGTATCATCTATGTCATTAAAATCAATTATACCTAAACTAGCTATTAATTCATTAGGCACACGTTTAACCGCGATTACACTTGAAGAATATTCATTAAAAATTTGCTGCATACTGCCAATAGTTGGTGAGTTGGCAAAAATTAAATCGTCCGGCAATAAAACCGCAAATGGCTCACTACCTATTAATGGTTTAGCAGTCAATACTGCGTGTCCCAATCCAAGTCTCTCTTTCTGGCAAACAAATTCTATTTTAGCCATACCAGATATATTACGCATCTGATCTAATAAAACTTCCTCTCCGTTTTGTTCGAGTATTTCCTCTAATTCTACGTGCCTGTCAAAATAACGCATTACTGTTTCCTGACCATCAGAAACCACAATGACAATTTCTTCTATCCCGGAACAAACTGCCTCTTGAACTACGTAGTGGATAGATGGACGATCATACACAGGAATCATTACTTTTGGAATTGTTTTAGTAGCTGGTAGAAACCGTGTACCAAATCCTGCAACTGGTATAACTGCCTTACGAACTTTCACAGCAATTCTCTAAAATATATTTACACATTCAATCAATCACTACCGTCGAATTAACTATATTAGATTACAATTTATAATCATGTAACGATTAATAGCGAATATTCTGGAACATTAATGTCGTAACAAACTTACCTACAGCAATCAATTTTTTATTAATGACCATTTAAATACAAAAATCACACAAATTGATTAGATATTGAAAATTAAGAATTTAGTTTACGTCACTAACACCGGCTATAGATTCTAATTCCTCTCTCTTGTATGAACCAAGACTTCTGAAATCCAAATTGATATAATTTTCGACCCACATTAAAGCAATTTTTGCAGCTTTCTTATATCTATTTAATAAATTGCTAATGTGTTGGTTCCCAATTCCTTGGTCTACCCTAGCATTCATTCTAAGTTCAAGAATATCTTCAAGTTCGCTCATTAGTAACTGTTCTACCAGTCTAACATCGTGAGTTTTTCCTGTAACTTCACACACTGCACTATGCAAAATTCTCTGCGCAGTTTGAGCAACAGAAATACGAGCTGTTGCAAGGTCTTCCATTATCCTAAAGTGAGTACCTGGACGTCCCTCCAAGCTATCTATAGCTTTCGCACCACGCCGATCAAGCCAACCTTCCAAATATTCGATAAGTGTTCTGAGATTGCGACGAGTCCCTTCAATTGTGATAGATCCATTAGGTACTTTTATTTCCACTGGCAATAACTCAGGTACCCTTGTTTCAACATATGCATCCCATCCTAAGGCAAATTTGTTTTTAAATGGATCTGCCGCAGATTTCATATGAAATATGTGAGCAACCCATGCTCTTAGAAAGCCTAGGTCAGCTTCCCACTCTTTATCCTTCTTAATAGATTCACTCGCAATTTTATTTACCGCTACGTCTTTTTCTGGTAAAGCAGTAGCCATACCACCAATTGGTACAGCTCCTCGCTTGATGCATACAGAAACTAATCTTCTAAAAATATTGGCCAAGAATTCTGTGGACTTTATATCCACATCGAACCTGTCAGGCCATACTGATTGAGGATCATTCATCACGTACTCTAAAATGCTTGCCTTCAAATCCCACCTCGCAGCATTCAAGCCAGCTGCATATGGGCCTAATGCGTATAATACTTCTTCCATTTGATACACAATTGGCAAAGATTCAATCAGTACGATGGCCTTGATATTTGAAGCCACAGGAAAATTCAAAAATCTTGCTGTAAAGTCGAAAAAGTCCTTATAAAATTCCGCTTCTTCTGCAGATTCTAATTTGGGTAAATAAAAATACACACCCTGCCCCAATTGCATCTGAGCTCTTCCTACATGAAACAACGTCAATCCTGTTCCTAAAATTGCCGCTGGAATAGGACATCCATCAATTTGAAAATCAGGTTCATCCAAGTGTATTCCTCGTTCACGATGCATGAAAAACGGTATATCACCATCTTGAATACTATATTGTCTCCCACGTTTTCCGTCATCGAATCTGAGAGTCCTATTTACTGCGCCTAATCTGTTAATAGCAGCAGTGACTGTGTCCAACAGTGTATGCCCAGCCGAATCTTCATCATCGTCCAAATCACCGTCAGCTCTAGTTCCATCAGGACCTGGATTCAAAGCATTAATAAACATACTAGTAAGTGAGACAGGACCTGATATCTCTATTCCAGGCGTCTTTAAATCTTGTGGTACTGGTTGTACTTTCCAAGATTGTGTATTAATGCTACTAATTTCAAGATGCCCAGGCATAATCCCATCTCTCAAGGCCTTATTAAGTACTTCTAATCTCTTAATTCGTAACTGTTGTATTCTAGTGGTAAATTCATCATGCGCAGCAATTAAATACTCTAAACAATCTATGGTGAATACTTCTTTACAACCTTCAACTTCATCAAATAAAACTCTATTTATCAACAAACTTCTCCAATAAAATAATCCGTAACGATTTTACATCTAATATATCATATTATGACATAGTCGAAACCCAACATGAGTACCCGAAGTAACTATCCAGCATTAAGAGTCTCTAAACAAGCCTATGGACTCCTTGCCAGCATTAATTATCTATGCTATACTGCCGCGCACGAGTTGAGGTATTCAAGCCATTCCGCGAGTACTTCCATTAACAGTAATTCAAAGGAAGAAGATAGAATTTGATCGAGGAACCTTTAACACAAGAGGTATCAACTGAAGAGACGCCCGACGCGTCAAATTTCGAACCTGAACCTACAACAATGAAATCTCTCCTAGAAGCAGGAGTTCATTTTGGCCACCAAAAGCGACGCTGGAACCCCAAAATGCGCCGCTACATCTTCGCACATCGAAATGGCATACACATCATAGATTTGCAAAAAACTCTTCATATGCTCAGGGCTGCGTGCGAGTTTATATCAGAAGTAACTGCACAAGGCCAGAAGATACTCATGGTAGGAACAAAGAAACAAGCCTCAGACGCTGTGTTAGCCGACGCGGTTCGCTCAGGAGCATTTCACATAACTACTAGATGGCTTGGCGGCACTTTAACTAATTTCAAAACTATTCAATCTAGAATAGACTATCTGGTTCAATTAGAAACACGCAAAGCCAACGGCCAATTTGACGCACTAACAAAAAAAGAAGCGCTAAAACTAGACACCATTATGTCACGCCTTAACCGCCATCTTCATGGGATCAAAGAAATGACCGAACTGCCTGGGGCCTTATTCGTTGTGGATGTTGGAAAGGAAGCTATTGCTGTTGCGGAAGCTAGACGGGCTGGCGTACCCATAGTAGGCTTAGTCGACTCAGACTGTAATCCAGACATCATAGATTATGTCATACCTGGAAACGATGATGCTATACGATCGATTAAACTGGTAACTAACCAAATAGCCAATGCAATTATAGAAGGTAACAATCGTAGGATGGCATTTGGAGTTGATCAATCTGAAGAAGACCAACCTTCAAACCAAGCATCTGTAACTGAAACTGACCAACCTGAAGAAGCCCAACCTTCAAACCAAACATCTGTAACCGAAACTGACCAATCTGAAAAAGATACAGAGACTAAATCTAAAACCTCATAGACGTCAGTACATAAATCCAAGAAATACTCATTGAATCATTGAATCATTGCTATAATATCTCGTAACATCCTACAAAGAACTGTGACAGGAGATGAAGTGGAAATCAGTGTAGAAACGATAAAAACTCTACGAGAGAAAACTAGTGCAGGAATCATGGCCTGTAAATCAGCTCTAGAGCAAACTGACGGAGACATAGAAAAAGCAGCCTCGATACTGAAAGAGCAAGGAGTTGCACTTGCTGCCAAAAAAGCACTTAGGACTACCAATCAGGGATTAATAGAATCATATATTCACAATGGAAATCGCATAGGTGCATTGGTAGAAATTAACTGTGAGACAGATTTTGTTGCACGCACTCCAGATTTTCAACAACTGGCTCACGATATAGCGATGCAAGTTGCAGCTATGTCACCTACATATGTTGACGTTTCAGATATACCTCAAGAAGATAATATTGTTACTGAGAAAGATTGTCTTATGCAGCAACCTTTCATAAAAGATCCTACAAAAACAGTCGAAGATATGGTCAAGGAAACTGTTGGGAAAATAGGTGAAAACGTAAAAGTTCGGAGATTTTACAGAATTTCCTTAGGCGAGTGACAATCTAAAATGGCCTCTCTTAACTATAACCGTATTTTGTTAAAACTGAGCGGTGAGTCTTTTAAAGGTAAACGAGGTTACGGTATAGATTCCAAAGCTCTAGATTACGTTGCGAATCAAATCAGTGTTGCTGTGAATCTTGGTGTCCAGTTGGGTGTAGTCGTTGGGGGAGGTAATATATGGAGAGGATCTGAAGCAGAAGCTGAGGGAATGGACAGATCAAATGCCGATTACTCTGGAATGCTCGCAACACTAATCAATGCACTAACGCTGCAAGATGCACTAGAACGTAAATACAACATAGAAACTAGAACATTAAGCGCAATCAATGTAGCGCAAGTTGCTGAACCATATATACGAAGGCGAGCAGTTAGGCATCTAGAAAAGAATCGAGTCGTCCTATTCGCTGCTGGAACCGGTAATCCATTCATGACAACAGATACCGCTGCCGCTCTCCGTGCAATAGAAATTGATGCCAAGATATTACTCATGGCTAAATACGAAGTAGATGGAGTTTATGAGTCAGATCCTAAACTAAACCCAAAAGCATTGAAGTTGGATTCATTAACATACCTAGAGGCTATTGAAAAACGCCTAGGTATTATGGACAGTACGGCACTTTCTCTGTGTATGGAACACAACCTGCCAATTATTGTTTTTGATCTATTCACTGATAACAATATGAAACGTATTATCACAGGAGAAAAATTGGGTTCTACTGTATCATCAAACGATTCATATAAATGACAGATAAATAACAGAATTACTTTTTGAGAGATCATGTAAATGACGATTCCATCCGATTTATTTGGCGAAACAGAATCTAAGATGCAAAAGACTTTAGATTCTTTGAAAAGAGACTTAGACTCGATCCGTACTGG
Source organism: uncultured Dehalococcoidia bacterium (assembly GCA_964605345.1). Lineage (GTDB taxonomy): Bacteria > Chloroflexota > Dehalococcoidia > Lucifugimonadales > CAZSCD01 > CAZSCD01. The sequence continues at coordinate 8,750 of CAZSCD010000003.1, read as the reverse complement.
GCGCGCCACTCCGGCTCTGGTAGAAAATATTTTAGTAGATTATTATGGAGTCGCGACGCCTCTTAAACAATTAGCTTCAATATCTATACCTGAAGCTCGCGTTATATTGATTGAGCCATGGGATAAAAATTCTGTACAATTCGTAGAGAAAAGCATTTTGCAATCTGACCTCGGCCTTATGCCAAACAATGATGGAAACGCTCTACGAATTAACATACCTATATTGACCGAGGAAAGAAGACGTACACTCGTACGATTGGTTGGCACTAAAGTTGAAGAGTCTCGAGTATCAATACGCAATATTAGAAGAGACATGCTAGAACATATAAGATCAATGGAACGAACCAGTGATCTATCCAAAGACATTAGTAAACGAGCTCAATTGCAATTGCAAAATTTAACTGACTTGTACATAAATCAAATAGATACAATTCGAAACAATAAAGAAAAAGAGGTAATGGAAATTTGAGGCACCCAACACATGAGGGAGTCAATGAAAGCCTCAAATCAACGATAGTTACTGATAAATCGATAAGTCATATACCCAAACATGTAGCAATAATAATGGACGGCAACGGCCGATGGGCTACTAACCGTGGCAAACACAGGTTAGAAGGTCACCGTGCTGGAACATCAAACATACGTCGTATAGTTGAAGCTTTCGCGTTACATAATATAAATCATTTAACTTTATATGCATTCTCCACAGAAAACTGGGGACGTCCAGAAGATGAAGTACATGGGCTTATCAAAATACTAAAAGAAGTTATAAAAAAAGAAGCCCGTGAACTACACAAAAATGGAATCAAAGTACGTCATTTAGGCCGTATAGATCGATTCTCACACGAACTTCAGCAAGCAATTCGTAATAGCATAGAACTCACTCAAAACAACACAGGCATGACATTAAACGTAGCGTTTGACTACGGAGGACGTACAGAAATCTTAGAAGCAGTACGTCAAATTGTGTCAGACGGCTTATCACCCAGGCAAATAACTGAAAAAACTTTGAGTGAATATTTATACACGTCAGGTATTCCAGATCCAGATCTCGTAATACGGACAGCAGGAGAAATGAGACTAAGCAATTTCTTATTGTGGCAATCCGCGTATGCTGAATACTATGTCACACCACTACTCTGGCCAGACTTTGATGAACACGAAGTAAATAAAGCGTTATTAGCCTACAGTAAAAGACAACGTCGTTTTGGCAAGGTGGTTTAAATAGGACCAGCGCAGATAATGTTGGTGACATTACCTAACCACATAAAGAAACCATTAACATGACATTCCAAATATTTAGTCGACAAATTCAATTCTTCTACAAAATTTCACGCATAGATTATTTTATATGCCTAATTTAGCCTATAGACTCATATCTGCTGCAATAATCATGCCTGTATTGTTCACAATTATATGGATGGGATCTCCGTGGTTTTCTATCCTAACAGCTTTAATAGCTAGTATAGGGACATTAGAATTATCAAATATGGCACACAGATGGGGTGATAAACCCATTAAACCGATTGCTATAACACTTTCAATAGCCATCATTTGTTTAGCACATTTCATATCTGATGAATCCACCACATTCAACATAGCAATACTAACTATAACAATAGCCGCTCCAATTTCATTGATATGGTTATTGTGGCACTCAGGACAAACATCGCCTCATTCAAAATATATCAGCACAATATGCGTGGCTATATATACCGGCGGGTTCCTGTTTTATGCTCCACTACTAAGATCGTTAGAAAATGGGATGGAATGGTTATTTTTCACATTATTGATAATATTTGCAACAGACACATGTGCGTATTTAGTAGGTAAATCAATCGGTAAAAGGCCACTAGCCTCAATTATAAGTCCTTCAAAAACATGGGAAGGAGCATGTGGTGGAATAATAGGAGCCATTGTAATTAGCTTCGCAATTATTAATTTCACACCTATCAACCTATCTACAATTGAAATAATAATGTTATCAACAGCAGTGAGCGTATTAGGTCAATTTGGTGACTTAATTGAATCTAATCTAAAACGTCGAGCTAAAATCAAAAATTCAGGACGGTTGGTATTGGGGCACGGTGGGGTTTTAGACCGTATAGATTCGATTGTACCTAATCTATTAGTTGTGTATTATTTTGCAGCATGAATGATTCCCGTAAAAATCTAGCTATCCTAGGTTCAACAGGCTCCATAGGAACGCAAACACTTGATATCGTCAGAGCGTTCCCAAATGACCTGCGAGTTGTTGGTTTATCAGCACATAAAAACCTAGATCTTTTAGAAACTCAAATTAAGGAATTCAAACCTCAAATGATTTCCTGTAGTGGGAATTATTCAGAAAAAGCGCCTCTTTTAGCAAACGGTTGCAAAGAATGCCACGTAGACGAAATAGTCAGTAACCCTGCTGTAGATTTAATCATGAATGCTACTACAGGAGACGTTTCCTTATATCCAACTTTCAAAGCCATAGATTTGGGGAAACCTGTAGCTCTAGCTAACAAAGAAACAATAGTTATGGCTGGCGAAATGTTAACTAAGAGAGCTCATAAAAGTGGGGCGTCAATATTGCCTGTAGACAGTGAACCAAGTGCTATTTGGCAATGTATGAAAGGAGAAAAATCCAAAATATCCAAAATCATATTAACTGCATCTGGTGGACCTTTCCGACATGCGAATATATCACAATTATCAAATGTAACACCTGAACAAGCATTAAACCATCCAACTTGGCAAATGGGTAATAGAATCACTATAGACTCTGCAACATTAATGAACAAAGCATTTGAAGTAATAGAGATTCATTGGCTATTTGATGTCCCTTGGGATAGCATTGAAGTAGTTATTCACCCACAAAGCATTATCCACGCCATGGTAGAATTCGAAGACGGTTCAGTAAAAGCTCAACTAAGTATCCCTGACATGCGGCTCCCAATTCAGTATGCTTTACTGTACCCAAATAGAGTTGATAACTTGGATATACCTAAATTCAATCCTTTGGAAACCGGATCTCTTACGTTTGAACCACTAAAAAATGATCTATACCCATCCTTTGAATTAGCACTTAAATACGCTAAAAGAGGAGGCACATGGCCATCGGCTTTATGTGGAGCAGATGAAATGGCTGTAGAATTATTTCTGTCCAAATCTATTGGGTTCCTAGAAATACCAACACTCATTCAGGAATCTTTGAAAGATCATCAAAATATCTCCAATCCATCTATACAACATATTATCGACGCTTCGAATTCAGCTAAACAACGCGTAAAAAAATTGGTGGAAGACTAGAAATGTTAGGATTGCCTCCATGGTTGCTCATATTCCCTATCTTAGGGCTAATCGTATTCGTGCATGAATTAGGGCATTTCATAACTGCCAAATACTTTGGAATTAAGGTGTTAGAATTTGGATTTGGATTTCCACCACGGATTTTCGGGATCCCCTACAAAGGAACTATTTATTCTGTAAATTGGATTCCGCTAGGCGGATTCGTGCGCATGTTAGGCGAAGAAGATCCAACTCATCCAAATAGTTTTGCGAAACAAGACATTTGGAAAAGAGCTTTAGTTCTAACTGCTGGATCTTTGATGAACTTTGTTCTACCCATAATTATTTTCACTATCATGTTCATGTTGCCTCACGACACACCCGTATCGGGATCTATTATCATACGAGGTGTGATCCCAGGCTCTCCCGCACACGAATCCGGACTTAAACCAGGCGATATAATTCTGAAAATCAATGATGCTGCAGTAATGTTCCCAGATCAATTAATTGATCAAATACACAATAACTTGGGTGAACCAACTGAAGTAACATACATACCAGGCACAAATATAGGGCCTATACAAACGTCTCCAGAGCTCATGACCATAGAGAAAATCACCTTAATTCCACGAATCAATCCTCCTACCTTAACGGTTGTAGAAACTTTAAATCCTTCAGATGATAATTCACCCAAAAATCCAACTGGAAAGATAATCACTCTCAATTCGGATGGATCGTTCAAATACAACAATAGCGAAAGTATTTCGATTGGATATAACTCATATAAAAATCAAATTTCTGTAAAAACAGCACGCAAATACAATCCTAGCCTTATGGTAAATGATAAATTGCCTCAAGGACCTCTGGGTATATCTATCAACGTAACCAACATAAGAATGGGCACAACTACAGAACCCATATGGACAGCTATTGGTAAATCATCTCAAACGATATGGAATATTCTGGTTTTCACAAAAAATTCATTAACTCAAGGATTATCAACTATGTCTAATCCTGGAATAACTGGTCCTATAGGAATTGCTCAGGCAACTGGAGAAGGAGTATCACTTTTAGGAATTACTTGGATTTTTCAATTGGCAGCCATACTTAGTATAAGCCTAGGAGTATTGAATATGTTACCGATTCCAGCACTCGATGGAGGGCGTATGATGTTTGTAGTCATAGAATGGACAAGAGGTGGCAAACGTGTATCGCCAAAACGAGAAAATATGGTACATCTGATAGGATTTGCAATTTTAATTGGTCTAATGATTTTCATTAGTTATCAAGATATTGTACGACTCTTGAATGGACATAGTCTGTTAGGTTAGGATTTACGGATTGTGTCTACTGTAATTTTTACGACATTTGGTAATATGAATAATAATTTAACAACGCCATTTTTTTAAATCTAAACATCAATCTCAAAACAATCATCTCATAGATAGGAACTAAATTTGTATGATAAAACGACGTGTCACTAAGGCGATTTACATAGGCGATGTGAAAGTAGGTGGTGGCGCACCTATAACCGTGCAATCGATGACTAAAACTGATACAAGAGATATAAAATCCACCGTATCACAAATAAAAGAAATCCAAGAAGCTGGTGGTGAAATTGTGCGTTGTGCCGTGCCAGACATAGAAGCTGCCAAAGCTTTATCAGATATAAAACGTCAGATTTCGATACCCTTAGTAGCTGATATACACTTCCACCATAATCTAGCTATTGAAGCATTGAAAAGTGGCATTGATTGCCTAAGACTCAATCCTGGTAATATTCGTAGCCAAGAGAAAGTCATTGAAATAGTAAATGAAGCGAAAACCAGACAAATCCCCATCAGAATCGGAGTTAATTTTGGAAGCCTGCCACCTGTAAACGGAATTGGTATTACAGGCGGGCTATCTCGACATAAAGATGGAGTAAACAAACTACCTAAAGCGAATCAATCTAACAAAGAACAATATTCATCAGTTGACCATATGATAAATACCGGACTATGGGAAATCAATCTTTTAGAAAGACTTGACTTTGATCTGATTAAAATCTCATTGAAAGCCTTCGATGTTCATACAACCATTGAAGCCTACCGTAGAATGGCCAAACTTGTTCCCTACCCGCTACATTTAGGAATTACAGAATCTGGTACAGCTAAATCCGGTAGTATACGAAGTGCTATAGGTATCGGAAATCTTCTGTATGATGGTATAGGCGATACCATCAGAGTTTCTCTAAGCGATACTCCTGTAGAAGAAATTACCACAGGAATGGAAATATTGAAGTCTCTCGAATTACGTAAGGAAGGAACAGTATTGGTTGCATGCCCTAGTTGTGGTAGAGCTGATATAGATGTGATTAAATTAGCTAAAACAGTTGATGAAATGTTAAAGAAAATAAAAAAGCCTATAAAAGTTGCGGTGATGGGATGTGAAGTTAATGGACCAGGTGAAGCTAAAGATGCTGATGTAGGTATAGCTGCTGGAGTGGGACGAGCTATTATCTTTCGCAAAGGTCACAAAGTAAAAGTAGTACCTGAAGAAGACATGTTGACAGCATTAATGGAGGAAGTAAACAAATTTACATCAACGAACCAGACGTAACCATCATAGAAAAACAATGATACTTCCATGTAATTTGATTTTTAATAGAGTAAGTAATTTATCCTAACTAGAAAACTATGCGTATATCGAAATTATTAGGTAAAACATATAGAGATTCTCCATCAGATGCAAAACTGATCAGCCACAAACTAATGTTAAGGGCAGCAATGATCCAACAGTCTAGTTCTGGAGTTTATAGCTACTTGCCAATGGCTTGGAGATCTCTGCGCAAAATAGAATCGATAATTCGTGAAGAAATGGATGCATATGGCGGACAGGAGCTTCGTTTACCGGTTATACATCCACGAGAACTTTGGGATCAGTCAGGTCGAACAGAAACATATGGCCCAGATCTATTCACTCTCAAAGATAGACGAGATAGACCTTTGGTTATGGCTCCAACTCACGAGGAAATGTTAACTTCAATTGCCAAAGCCTCAATAAATAGCTATCGAGATTTGCCTGTAATAGCATATCAAATTCAAACCAAGTTTAGAGATGAACTCAGACCTAGAGGAGGCTTAGTAAGGGTACGTGAATTTGACATGAAAGACGCATACAGCTTAGACATGAATGAGGAAGGCCTAGATATTAGCTACAACAATATGGTTAACGCATACAAGAAAATTTACAGTAGATGCAGCCTTCCAGTAGTAATGATTGAAGCGGACAGTGGTGCGATAGGTGGCAGAGAATCTAATGAATTTGTTCTTATAACAGACTCTGGAGAAGATACGATACTTCAATGTACTCAATGTTCATATGCTGCAAATATGGAAAAGGCAAAATTATCCAAACCACAAAATGCAAAAGAAGATCTACTAACTCTGAAGGAAGTATCTACTCCAGAAATCAAAACTATAAACGCATTGGCTAAATTCCTAAACATCCCTACAAGTAAAACACTTAAGTCTATGTTTTACATAGTAGATGGAGACGTGTTATGTGCAGCAATTAGAGGAGATTTAGAAATCAACGAAATAAAATTGCGCAACTACCTCAAAGCTAAAGAAGTACGTACAGCCACCTTGAAGGAATTGGATAGTATAGGATTAACTGCTGGTAGTGCTTCACCTGTTGGAGTTGAGGGAATAAGGGTAATTGTAGATGATTCAGTAGAAATGGGAGCTAATTTTGTTGCAGGAGCAAATAAACACGATTATCACCTAATAAACACCAACTATCCAAGAGACTTCCAGGCTGAAGCAACTTTGGATATAGCAATGGCAACATCTGGATCAAAATGCCCGAACTGTAATGCGTTAATGAAAGCAGACCGTGGAATTGAGGTTGGACATGTGTTCAAATTAGGTACTCACTACAGTGAAGTTTTAGGAGCGTATTATTCAGATATCAACGGCAATCAACAACCTATTGTAATGGGATGTTATGGAATTGGTGTTGGAAGATTATTGGCGGCAATCATCGAACAACACCACGACGATAAAGGCATAATATTTCCCAAATCAATAGCCCCATATCAAGTCTGTATAACAGCATTAAACATGCAAGATTCTTCTGTGTCAGATTACGCAAATACGCTTTACGAAAATCTGCAAGACAATAACATAGAAGTCTTGTTTGATGATAGATTAGAATCACCTGGTGCTAAGTTAAATGATGCAGATATCATGGGTATACCTCTCAGAATAGTAGTTAGCCAACGTAATATAAAACAACAACTAATAGAGATTAAATTCAGATCCGAAGCAGATGCTAGTACAATTCCTATTGATCAGGCAATAGACCAAATCACGGATTTAGTCAGTCATTAACCTATTGGTGAAGTACTTTACAACTTTCTGTACGTATTTATTTGGATGTTTTGTGAAAGAATCCACATGGTCCACTTCAGGTAAAAGCCATAAATCACTTTCAGAGTGTGAAGCCATATGTACGCGTATTCCATGTTCAACTGGAATACGCGTATCGTCAGATCCATGAATCACTAAAATAGGATAATCCAGTTTAGAAACAACTGTCTCAGTATCCAGGACTGCGATATCGATATCAAAAAATAGACCTGCGCACAGAGTTGCACCTGGAATAAATATGGGAGCTATTGATTCAGGTATTATTGTTTTTCGACTTATTTCATATGCCATCAAGTCCGAAACATTCGCGTACGGGCTATCTGCAACAAGAGCCTGTATAGACGACTCTTCAGCCAAAGCTAAAATAGAAGTTGCAGCACCCATAGAAAATCCCAAAACGCCAATCTTATTCGACGGCACTCCACGGTTCACCAGAAAATCGTATGCCCCTAGTACATCTCTGCGTTCATGATCTCCTCCAGATATTCTCTCCCCCCCAGAGCTTCCGTGAGCCCTTAAATCAAACAACAAAACAGCAAATCCTTTATCAACCAACCTAGAAGCTAAATCCATCGCATTGTCACCTGTACGATTGGAACTAATACCATGAACAAAAATTAAGTTAACACTGCTATCGTCTCCAACGATATACCATCCATCAAGTTCAATATTGTCACCACGCGAGGGAAAACTAACTTCTTCAAAATGAAGACCATAGTTTGATGGATGGTCTTCTTGATCTTCTCTTTCAGCTTTACTAACCCCTAAAGCAATGAAATAAGATAACAACGCATAACCCAAAACAATCAAGACAAATACAACGGAAACAAACCAATAAATAGTTCTTCTAATTACATTTTTCGAAGCAATATTATCAATCATTTATATTTATCCTAATAAAACATGTCCGATGTCTTAAATCCTTCGTATCATTATCGTGATCTTGGCAACCAAAAGTCAAATTTTTATGAAAATTAATGCCACCTTATATTTCTACAAAGTACCCGAAGATTATATAAATTAACATTGACATATTTAATTAATAAGTGCATACTAATTAAA
>CAZSCD010000002.1:0-5240 GCA_964605345.1 uncultured Dehalococcoidia bacterium | reverse complement strand
AAAGCAACAAAGAGGCCCTCTTGCAGAACAAATACAGAAAGCTGCGGCTGATAGAGACGTTCGTGAAAATGCTCCACTCGAAGCCGCACGTGAACAGTTGGGTCATGTAGAATCTCGCATAATGAATCTAGATAACATTCTTAAGTCGGCCGTAATTACGGATCCTAGAAAAGGGCGAAAATCTCTGAAAATCAAATTAGGAACACGAGTCTCTGTGGAATTAATGGATACTGGAAATAGGAGTCAATTCACACTTGTTAGCCGTTCAGAAGCAAATCCTCTCGAAGCAATGATATCCGATGTTTCGCCGTTGGGCAAAGTGCTAATGGGTGCGGTTAAAGGCTCAGAGGTGATAGCTGATACTCCTAGAGGTAAAGTACGTTATCGTGTATTGAGGGTGTTTTCCTAGTAATTCGATATATCCGACAATCCCAACTTTTGAGATCCGGTTGATTTTGAAATCAGAGCCATTTTTATGTACAAGGAGTCGATTTTTGTCTGTTGATATTTCGACTAGAAACGTATGGAAATGGATTCTGTCTGTTGGAGCACTTGGAGTACCCATATTCGTGCTCGAGGTTTCTGATTTCCATGTAATTTCTCCAGTGGAAGCAATTATATAAGGTCAAACATTTACTCAATTGGCATCACTTATTAAATCAATTTTGTAGAATAGAGTGTCTGTTTTGGAAATGACACGAGCTTACGGATGATATCCAGATGACAAATATTTGTTTGAAGCGTACATTTGAGTGAACTCTTAGGAATGAAATGGCCATTATTACCACTGAATCCGATATCCAATCCTTGACTCAAGACCTCAGGCGTCTTGTTACGGGAGAGGTTCGTTTTGACAGAATGACTCGTACGCTTTACAGCACTGATGCCAGCATTTATCAAATTGAACCCCTAGGTGTCGTTATACCAAAAACCGATGAAGATGTGATAGCTGTTGTCGAAACGGCCAATCGATATAGTATTCCTGTATTACCTAGAGGGGGAGGTACTAGTTTGGCTGGTCAAACTGTTGGGAAGGCAATCATATTAGATTTTTCAAAGTATATGAGAAATGTAATTTCGATTAATCTTGAAGAAGGATGGGTGCGTACTCAGCCTGGCATAATTCTTGATGAACTTAATCAACAACTAAAACCATATAATATGATGTTTGCTCCCGATCCCAGTACAAGTGATAGAGCCAATGTGGGTGGGGCATTGGGAAATAACTCATGTGGTGCCCATTCGATAATGTGGGGCAAAACCATAGATAATTTGAACGAACTAGAAGTTGTTTTATCTAATGGTGATACAGCTCACTATGGTTCTCTAAACCGGGACCAAATAAAGAAAAAAGTTAGTTACCAGAATTTCGACGCCAAAATTTACCAGAAACTGTTTGAAATCGGCAGGATTAATCGAGACGAGATTTTGTCTCGTTATCCGAAAATCTTGCGGAGAGTGGGAGGCTACAATTTGGATGAAGTTGTACAAGAAGGTGATTTCAACATGGCGAAGTTTGTGGTGGGATCTGAAGGTACACTTGTAACCATTACTGAGGCAAAATTACGTATAGTACCTAGTCCAAAATTAAAAGCTCTGGCAGTAATTCATTTCAATGATTTGATAAGTGCGATGGAAGCCACTGTGGTTACTTTAGACTTAGAGCCATCTGCTGTTGAATTGATCGATAGCACTATTATTCGTCAAGCTCAGTTGAGTGTGCAATATTCACGTATGATGGATTTTATGGAAGGTTCTCCTGAGGCATTGTTACTTGTTGAGTTGGTTGATGATTCAGAAGCTAGTCTAATTAGTAGGATAGATTTACTTACTCAGAGAATGAGACAGCGCAATTTGGGATATTCCGTCCGTCATTTCATGAATCAGGAAGATCAAGCACGAATCTGGGCAATTCGGAAGGCGGGATTAGGATTGATGATGAGTATGCCTGGCGACATTAAGCCATTACCGTTCGTTGAAGACACAGCTGTGTCTCCAGAACACCTTCCCAAGTTTATTAAAAGGTTTGATGAAATAATAAAATATCATGGTTCGACAGCGGGATTTTACGGGCATGCTAGTGTTGGATGTTTACATATACGACCTTTCTTGAATCTAAAGCTCAAAGATGACGTAGACCGTATGGTGTCCATATCTAATCAGATAAGTGACCTCGTGTTAGAGTTTGGAGGTGCCATGTCTGGAGAACATGGTGATTGACTAGTTCGTAGTGGTTGGAACGAAAAGATGTTTGGCGGAGCGATCTATAGTGCATTTCGTGAAATAAAGAATGCTTTTGACCCCAGGGGTATTATGAATCCTGGGAAAATTGTTGATTCTCCACCGATGACTCAAAACTTGAGAATTAGCCCGGCCTATAGCACTCGTAACGTCCCAACAAAGTTTTCATTTTCCAAAGAAGGAGGTTTTGCTAGTGCCGTAGAGATGTGTAATGGGCAAGGTGCATGTAGAAAAGTTCTCAATGGTACGATGTGTCCTTCTTACATGGTAACGCGAGATGAAGAACATTCGACTAGAGGTAGGGCTAATGCACTTCGAGCAGCTATTTCTGGCGACTCTTCATCAGGCACATTTGCTAGTGAGCGTTTATATGATGTTTTGGATCTTTGTTTAGAATGTAAGGCATGTAAAGTTGAATGTCCGTCTAACGTTGATATGGCCAAATTCAAGTATGAATTTCTTAATGAATACCATAAAACTCATGGCTTCTCACTAAGAAATCAAATCTTCGGACATATTTCTAGATTTAGTCGATGGGGTTCCTTCTTTGCACCCATATCAAACTGGATTTTGAGATCTGGATTTAACAGAAAATTCATTGAAAAGTACGTGGGAATAGATAGCCGACGAGAACTCCCAAAATTTGCTAGTCAGACATTCACTCAATGGTTCGAGTCAAAAAAGTCTTTTCCTGATACTACTTCATATAGAGGGGAAGTATTGCTACTTCCTGATACTTTTACTAATTACAACCACCCAGAGTTAGGGAAGGCGGCTGTTAAAGTATTAGAATATCTAGGATACAAAGTTGTCATATCATCTATAAAGTGCTGTGGGCGTCCAATGATGTCCAATGGGATGCTTGACGAGGCTCGTGCTAATGCGCAATTCAACGTTGAGGAAATTTATCCTTATATTGAGAAAGGAGTGAAGCTTGTTGGTTTGGAGCCTAGCTGTATTCTAAATTATAAAGACGATTATACAGATCTATTGCAAGGTGATGCTGGCGAAAAAGCTAAGGCTGTAAGTAATAACACTATGTTAATAGAGGAATTTGTTATGTATGCCCAACGAGAACATGGAGCAAAGATTGTCTTTAAAAACTCTCCCGGCAAACTATTGTTTCACGCTCATTGCCACCAAAAAGCCTTGTTAGGAAGTCAAGGTGCAATGGACATACTTAGGTCTATTCCTGGAGCCGAGGCTCATGAGGTAAAATCGGGATGTTGTGGCATGGCGGGAAGTTTTGGATTTGAGAAGGAACATTATGATATTTCGATGAAAATCGGAGAGCAATTTTTATTTCCATCCATACGGTCACAAGAAGGTGAATTCACTGTCGTGTCTGAAGGAATATCATGTCGTCAGCAAATTAAACAAGGTACTGGAAGGAAGGCAAAGCATTTGGTGGAGATACTAGCAGATTCTATTTAATAATTTTAGACGATTCACAGTAATGTCCATTGATTTTTGGGATTTTCGAGTATGGGTAAAGAGATTAATAAAGTAATGACTGCAAAAGAAGCAGTTGATAGATTTGTTTTTGATGGCGCCACCATAGGAATGGGTGGCCAGAGTATCGGCCGTTGTAGTATGGCTTTGGCACATGAGATTGTAAGACAAGGAAAACGAAATCTTACATTGGTAGGATGCAATTTGGCGTTATCTATGGATATTATGGTAGGAGCTGGCCTTGTAAAGCGAACAGAGTGTGGCACGGGTAATTTAGAACGATTTGGTAGCGCAATGAGATGGCGCAAGGCAATTGAACAGGGACTTATAGAAGTTAGAGATTATAGTCATTTAGGAATGGCTTCAAGATTCTTGGCAGGAGCTTTGGGTTTGCCATTTATGCCCTGTAAAAGCCTGCTGGGTACTGATATTGTGAATAAGGCTATCTTCGATGGTGAAGAGTTGTTTAGAATTATTGATAATCCATGGAATGAGAATGATCCAGTACTTTTGTTACCAGCATGTACTCCTGATGTTGCGATTATACACGCTCAAAAAGCAGACGAAATGGGCAATGTAGTACTGGAAGGATTTACAACACAGGAACCAGAGATGGTTAGAGCGTCAAAAACTGTTATCGTAAGTTGTGAAGAATTAATAAGCTCTGAACAGACCAGAAGCGACCCTGAACTTACCTCTATACCCTATGTTTTTGTTGACGCAGTTGTACAACAATCATGGGGTGCATATCCTACATCTGTATATCGTTATTACGAACATGATGAAGATCATTTGAATTATTATCAGAACTGTGCAAGAAAGGGAGGACAAATATATCAGGAATATTTAAATAAATTTGTATATGATTGTGAGTCATTTGATAATTACTTAGAAAAGATTGGTGGAAATAGTAAATTAAAAGAATTACGAAACTCGATGTTGAGTTTGCTATAAAAAATCCAAGGATTCAAAATATGAATTTACTGAATTACTTTTCTAATAGTAAGTTCAAGAGTTTGTTAAGCAACCAGATATTGGAGTGATAATTTGCCTAGTGAAAGATGTCAACCTGATGAATTAATGGTGGTTGAGGCAGCACGTTATATTAATGATGGCGATACCGTGATGGTAGGTACAGGATTGCCAATGGTTGCTAGTCTTTTTGCACAGAAAAACCATGCGCCTAATATGTGTTACGTGGTAGAAACGGGTAACATGGCTCCGCAAGTTATCCCAACTCCTATTTCTGTATGTGACCCGAGAGTTATGTATCGTGTAGTGAGATTTGGATCATTGTTAGACACACTTGGTGGTGTGTTACAACGAGGGTTATCTGATGTAGCTTTTTTAGGAGGAGCGCAAGTAGACCAGTTTGCCAATGTGAACTCTACAGTTATTGGTGATTACCACAAACCCACTGTGCGACTTCCAGGTAGTGGTGGTGCGAATGATTTGGCGTCTCATGCGAAAAAAATCCTTATTATCGTTCGTCATGAAAAGCGACGTTTTCCTAAAAACTGTGATTACATTACTAGTCCAGGTTATAT
>CAZSCD010000001.1:0-18328 GCA_964605345.1 uncultured Dehalococcoidia bacterium | reverse complement strand
AGCTATATAGAGATAATGGTTTATTTATTCGGTGTTTTTCGGATATGATGTCAATCCCGTTTTAGGGGTAGTAAGGATATGAATGAGGATATGCTACCCACTACCCAACGAATATACTGTTGAGTGCATCACCCCTTTAACACCTGTATAAGGTGGTGCCCAGAGAGTGACTCGAACCCCCACTCCCGATAAAGAGAAGCGGATTTTAAGTCCGCCGCGTCTACCATTCCGCCACCTGGGCAATAAGATTGATTCCCGTCAGTATTATTAAGTATTATATGGTGGACGCGACGATTTTCCAATATGTAATATCTATAAGAAAAGAGGCGCAAATACTAATGCTACTATGGACATTAATTTGATCAGAATATTCAGTGATGGTCCAGAGGTGTCTTTAAAAGGATCTCCTACTGTGTCGCCAACAACTGCAGCTGCATGAGAGTCTGATCCTTTACCACCTAAGTGACCTGCCTCTATATATTTCTTGGCATTGTCCCATGCACCGCCTGCATTAGCCATCATTATGGCTAATAAGAAACCTGTTGAGATTGCACCAATTAGAAGTCCACCTAACGCTTCTGCGCCTAGGATTGCACCGACAACTACAGGAACAACGATAGCTATCAGCCCTGGAAGTACCATTTCTCGCATGGCGCCTCTGGTACTGATGTCTACTGCTCTTGCGTAGTCTGCGTCAGCTTTTCCTTCTAGTAGCCCGGTAATTTCTCGGAATTGCCGTCGAACTTCTGTTACCATAGCCATTGCAGCTCGTCCAACCGCTTGCATTGTTAGTGCGGCAAATAGGAATGGCATTAAAGCTCCAAGTATGAGCCCCATGAGGACGTCTATTTGAAGTAGGTCAAATGACTTAACTCCACTTACTTGAGAGTACGCTGCCATTAGGGCTAGGGCAGTTAATACTGCAGAACCTATAGCAAATCCTTTCCCTGTCGCTGCTGTTGTGTTACCGAGAGAATCCAATGCATCGGTTCTCTCTCGTACCTCTGGAGGAAGTCCTGCTTGTTCAGCAATACCTCCGGCATTGTCTGCAACCGGACCGTATGCGTCTGTAGCAAGTGTTATTCCCAATGTAGAGAGCATTCCAACTGCTGCTAGAGCTACTCCATATGTACTGGCTAGATCATTTGCAAGCCACATAGCGATGACGACGACTATACCAGGTATTACGGTACTTAACATTCCAAGACCTAGGCCACCTATGATGACTGTGGCAGGACCTGTTTCTGATTGTTCAGCTAGATTTTTGGTGAATTTGAATTCATATGAAGTATATACCTCTGATGATGTTCCTATGATTTGTCCAGCGACAAGTCCGACTACAACAACCCAAAACAGATTGTAGTCTAAATCTAGGAAACTTGGAGATAGAGCTACCCCAACGCCTATGAGTACTAGTATACCTGCAGCAAATATTCCTATTCGCAAGGCCCACAGCAATCTTCCCATGCTGGCGCCTTCACTAGTTCTTACCAGAAATGTTCCCAAGATTGAACCAAATATACCAATCGCTGCTACAAGTATAGGTAGTAAGAAAAGTTTGGAATCAAAATCTGTAGGATTTGTCATCCCCAATGCAGTTGCCCCAACGGTTGCTAATGCTATGGTAGCTATAATAGAACCTACATATGACTCAAAAAGATCGGCTCCCATTCCTGCAACGTCACCAACATTGTCACCAACATTGTCTGCTACAGTTGCAGGGTTTCTTGGGTCATCTTCAGGGATGCCTTGTTCAATTTTCCCTACGAGATCTGCTCCAACGTCGGCAGCTTTCGTGTATATACCTCCTCCAACTCTGGCGAAAAGTGCTATAGAAGATGCTCCAAATCCAAATCCTGCAACAACTGTTATGTCTTTGAAGATCCAGTACATTGCAGTTATACCAATTAGGCCTATTCCCACTACGGACACTCCCATTACGGTGCCACTGTTAAAGGCAACTCTTAATGCAGCGTTAAGGCCTGTCTTGGCTTTGACAGTTGTTCTTGTATTCGCTCTAACAGCAATACTCATACCAACTAATCCTGCCAGAGCTGAGCCTATAGCTCCTGATATATATGCTAAAGCTGTATAAGGTAAATCTCGTTGCTTAAATGTATTACCCAGACGTTCTGCAGATTCTTCGACTCTACCAGTCACATCATAGTCTATTAAGACAGCGAGGATAACAAACATGATTACTACGAAGATTGACAGCATTTTGTATTCACGAGACAGGAATGCATTAGCTCCGTCGCGAATTGCTTTACCAATAAATTGGATTGTTTCATCACCTTCGTCTTGCTTGCGTATGTTTAATGCGAGAATTAATGCAAAAACTAGTGCAACCAAACCTGCTGCGATTGCTAAATATAATATAGCCAAATTGTGCCTCCACAAAAAAGCCTCCCTTTAAGGGAGACCTATAGAATAAACTACTTACAATATAAGTGCTCAAGCGAAATTATCACAGAGAACTAATACAGTCAAGGTAAATAGTTAATTTTATTTTTCCCGTTTCTTGTCATATTGTTAGGAAACGAATGTTTTAGAACATCTATTTAATAGTATTTGTTTCCAGTTTTAATTTGCATTTGATCTGCTATTTCCTTAACTGGCCTGAAAGAAAACCGATGAATTGGAGATGGCCCTAGATGTTTTAAATTATCTAAGTGCATACGTGTTCCGTAGCCTTTGTGTTTAGCAAAACCGTATCCAGGGTATGTTACATCTTCTTGTGTCATCATTTCATCGCGTGTTACTTTAGCGACGATAGATGCTGCAGCTATGGAAAGACATAATGAGTCTCCGTGGACAATAGCTTTTTGAGGAATTGATAGATCAGGAAGTGTTATAGCATCTACAAGGAGGAATTGAGGCTGTAAAGCCATTTGGTTCAAGGCTCTTTTCATTGCTAAATTAGTAGCATTAACGATTCCGATATCGTCTATTTCTATTGATGTGCTAATTCCGATTTCTGACGATAGTGCAGCTTCTTTGATGTATGGCAATAAGCTTTCACGTTGATTTGGTGTCATTTGCTTGCTATCTCTCACAAGGTTGACCCAGTTTCCTTTAGGATTGGGTGAGAGTATTACAGAGGCGGCTACGACAGGTCCAGCTAGAGTGCCGCGTCCTACTTCGTCTATTCCAGCAATGAGTGAATAGTTTGATTCCAATAAAGATTCTTCTTCTTGGTAAGTTGGGGTATATGTTGAACTTTTAGACAACGACACTAACGCCTATGTTATAAAATTGATTAATTATTCAGACCTCTTTGAAGGCCTCTTAGATATGCTATTTGGCCCAAATGTTGACTTTCTTCTACAATCACGTGTCCAAACATTTTGCCTATCGTATATCCAGGGAGTCGATCGTTGTCAGGACATGCATTTAGATTCTTGGCATCTATGCTATTTAGATATTGTAGTGTCGCCAGGGATACAGATGAATAATATTTCATTAGTATATCGAAATCGAAGTCAGGAAAATTAACTACTTGCTGAGAAGAATATTTGTATCCGCTCTCGTCTTCAGGGAGATTTAAAGTTTTGTACCATTTGTTTCGTTTCCAGATTGTGTCAGTCTGTTGTGCAAATGCATGTATCCATTCATCTTCAACGCGTGCCATGTGCCAGACTGTAAAATCAATGTGATTGGACGCTGTATCAGGTTGAAATCTGCGTTCTTCGCTACTAAGACCTTCAAGTGCTTTGTGTAGATCGCTCATGTATTCCGTGAGAGCCAATTGAATAACATCTTTGAAGTTCATCCCTGTTATATTCCCATCGCTTCTACAGGTGAAGATTTTAGTTCAATTATACCTCCCCCGATCAGTTCTTCATCTTGATAAAATACTACTGCCTGGCCAGGAGTTACGGCTCTTTGAGGTGTATGGAATCGAATTTCAGCAAAATCTCCATTGGGTATTACCGTTGCTGGGCATTCAGTAGCCTTGTATCGTATTTTTGCTTTAACTTCGATTGGTTTCTGTGGAATTTGTCCAGATATGAAATTAACTTTCGATGCCCAATGAGTAGACCTAAATAGTTTGTCTTCTGGTCCTGCTACTACTTGATTGTTTTCAGTGTCAATTTCTAATACGTACATAGGTTTTTCGCTGTTTCCATTTAGACCTATGCCTCTTCTTTGTCCTACTGTAAAAAATTGAATTCCTGGATGTTGGCCCAATATGGTTCCAGAAGTATTAACTATGTTGCCTGGCTTAATTTTAGAACGTTTACTTACGAATTTACGGTAGTCATTGTCAGGTATAAAACAAATTTCTTGACTATCTGGTTTTTTTGCGATAGGAAGATTAGCTTTTTCGGCGAATTCCCTAATTTGTGTCTTACTATAATTTCCGATTGGCATTAATAGCCTAGAAAGTTCTGCTTGTTTTAGCGTGAACAGTACGTATGATTGGTCCTTGGTGTAATCTGTTCCTTTTAAAAGTTTAAGGCCCTTTCCATTTTGTTGGATTCTAGCATAATGACCAGTTGCAATGTAGTTTGCATCTAGAAACATGGCTCTACGTAGTAAAAAGTCGAATTTGATTTTGTCATTACAAGCTAAACATGGGTGAGGCGTGCGTCCATTGCTGTATTCCCTAACAAAATAATTAACTACATGTTCTTGGAATTCACGTTCAAAGTTTTGTAAATAATGTGGAATACCTATGATTTGACAAACTCTACGGGCGTCGTCGACATCTTTTACTGAACAACAGCGGTTGTTGTTGGCGTTGGAGGACGCATTTTCAGTGCTCCAAAGGCGCATAGTTACGCCTACAACGTCATATCCTTGTTCTTTAAGCAGTAGAGCGGCAACAGATGAATCCACACCACCACTCATAGCTACGATTACTCGTTTATTCATCATGCATTAAAGCTTAACATATGGCTAGAAATGCATTCAACCAGATTAGATTTGCATATTAGTCTGATTTACAAACAGCTTAACATTGACCCTATGAGTATATCCTGACTATAATGCAAATATGACACAGAAACTTACTGTTGAACCCCTACAATGTGCACGTACAGTGGTTGATATTGCATCTGATTATCAAGCTTCAGATATAGTTATGTTGGATATTAGCCAGGTAAGTGGATTTGCAGATTTCTTTGTTATTCTCACAGCAGAATCTCCACGTCAAATGGAAGCCTTGTTTGAGAATATAAAGGATGGACTAAAACACATTGGAGTTACTTTACATCATAGGGAGGGAGGCTCTCAGTCTGGGTGGGTCTTATTAGATTTTGGTGATGTTATAGTTCATTTCTTTGGTCCAGAAGAACGTGAATTTTACCAAATCGAAGGTGCTTGGCCGAAAGCAACAGAAATTGTTAGGATTCAGTAGTTAACTTTTCGACTACTCATCGGTAAGTGACTAGTTCTTCTGGAAGGAAAAACAATGCGATTTCTTTTTGTGCAGAGGAGTCTGAGTCAGATCCATGAATCAAATTCCGGTCTATAGATTCTGCAAGATCTGCTCTTATAGTACCTGGGGTGGCAGCTTCTGGGTTGGTTGATCCCATTTCAGTTCGTACCACGTCTATGACGTTGTTACCTTCTAAGACTAAAGCCATTATGGGGTTTGATGTGATGAAATCTACTAATCCATCAAAAAATGGTTTACCTACGTGGTCTGAATAGTGACGCATAGCTAAATCTTGAGTCACATTTAACATTTTGGATGCCAAAAATCGAATCCCTAGATTTTCAAGGCGAGATATGATTTCGCCCATAACACCGTTTTCAATGGCATCAGGTTTCAGCAATATTAGACTTCTTTCCATTCCTATGGATCTCCTCATGGTGTAAACGAGTAAATTGCCACACCGTTTTAAATTAATGTACTTTTAATGTTATCAGATTGAAGATTTATTTGCTTAGTAATGTTTGTTTGGCTGTGTTAATTTGTGAACTACGCAACAATATTGGTTCCAATGTTTTAGGGTCATCTATTTCGCCCTTAACTAGCTTTAGATACCCTATATGAGCTAGAACGCTAGGATGTCTAGTTGGTTCCGGTGCACGAATTATTTGCACCTCTATTCCGTGATTTAAGTTCAATGATTCTGCTGCAAATATAGCTCCTTCTCCACAAATTATGTTTGCGTTTTTTGCAATCTTTGCTAGTTCTCCAATATCCATGACTTGGTATTTGAGACTAGAATCATTTGTTGGCATATTGTATTTTCCAAGATATATTCGGTCACGTCCTGCTTTTATGATTGCGTATGTTGGAAGATTTAGTTCAATGTAAGGATGAACTTCAATATCCAATGTGGCAATTGAAATGATAGGAATATCAAGGCTTGTGGCCAGACCTTTGGCTGTGGCCAATCCTACTCTTAACGCACTAAAGCCTCCAGGACCTTTTGCAACGAAGATTGTTTTTATATGAGTTATATCTATGTTGGAGCGATTCAACATAGTTTTGATACTAGGAACTAACTCAGTAGAGTGGTTATAGGTAGATCTCCATATGAGTTCTTCAATAAGTCTTCCTTCTGTTGATATAGCTACTGAAGCATATCTAGTAGAAGTGTCTATAGATAATTCCAATTGACTTAATCCTTAAAGGCTGTTTTTATGGCAGTTAGTGTTTCGCTGAATTGGAGATTATTGTCGGTAAATGTTAATACTCTTCCAGTTTCTTCCAGATAATCGATGTTAACTATAAGGTGTTGTTCTGGGATTACGTCAGGAATTTTGTTTGCCCATTCAATTACACAGACGTCGTCACCAAACAGGTATTCATCTAACCCAATCTCGGATATTTCGTTAGCTGTATCTAGTCTATAAAGATCCATGTGATACATTTTCAAACGTCCCTGATATTCTAATACAATTACAAACGTTGGACTACGTGCGTATTCTTCAGAACCTAGACCCCATAATATGCCTTGAGTAAGACACGTTTTCCCGACCCCAAGTGATCCTAGTAGTAGGATCACATCACCAGGTTTAGCATGAGTTCCTAAAATATGCCCTATGGTCCTAGTGTCTTCTGGGCTATGACTTACTACACGAACATGTTTTTGTTTAACCAATATCCCAACTCATAAAATTTCTAACATGTAATAATGGGGCAATTTCTAACAGTATCGAGTTTAATATTCTTCATAGTCTTCTTCAATAGATAATTCTAGTCCAGTGATAGCCGATGCTGAAAACGAACTTTTGTTTTTAGATTGATTTTTTTGGTGAGGCAATTTTTCTATGGATGCCCTTATTTCCTGTATGGCTTTAAGTGTTGAGGATTCTATTACTATGCCTGATATTCCTATCTTGTGAAGTGATTCCAAGTCTTGTGATTGTATTGAAGATGATGTGGATAATATAAATGGTTTATCTATTAGGCTTTGAATCATTTGTATTTCCATCAAATTTTGAACCGTAAACGGTACAGATGTTTCTCTTGGGCTGAATAATACACCGTCTATGGGCAGTTCATTTATGGCACGTGCAGTTTCGTCGGTAATTCTATGATTTACCGCTACTATTTTGCCGATATCATCGTTGTTGATAATTTCAGCACTTGTGTGATTTGGATCGAACACTATGAAATCACAGTTGCTTTTATATATCATATCCAAGTCATTTGAATTAACAGAATTGGATTTCACACCCCATATATGATCTCCTGCTAACTCTGATATACGAGTTAAGTAGGAGCTTTTGTGACTATTCACAGATACGATTAATGCGTCAATTCTATTCTTTGATAGTGATGATTTTCCATTGAGATCTTTTAGGTCAATCTGTTTGATTAACATTAGATAAGCGGATTTTTGATCAGATGTTTTGGATGTGCTAAAGCCTATTGGTAGACTGGGATCTTCTCCCAATTTCTCTAATTTTCGAGTTAGTTTGCTCATGTAATCCTCTAGATAGAAATTATAGTTTCGCTAATTTTGTATACCGTCCACCAATAAGCCACTCTGCAATATATATGTTGCCGTCATTATCGGTCGCAATGCCGTGTGGACTGTTGAATTTTCCAGGTTCAAGAAGTTGAGGTGGAATAACTAGGGCTTGTTCGTTTAGGTTGTTTGGCCATCCGTTGGTATCCACAATTTCACCATTGTCTCCTATAAGGCATAGAAGGTTGTCGTTAACGTCCAATATTGCTAATCTCGCATTTAATTCTGCGATTATTAAGAGATCTTTATGATTTGCAAATCCACTCGGGCTGTTAAGAAAATCAGCTCCAATAGATCGTTTAAACAAACCTTCTAAATCATATATTTGTAATTGTTTATTTTCTCGGTCAGTTATATATAGCTCTTTTTCATTCTTTCGTCTGTCAATCCATATGCCGTGTGGGCAGTTAAATAGACCTGCATCGCCCTCTTTTCCATTTATACTGTTTAGGTAACGTCCGGATTTGTCATATCTATGTACGTAGTTTTGCCCATATCCGTCTGCAACCCATATATCTCCATTGCCGTCGTGTCGTTCTTCATTTATTGCAACAGATGTTGGCATGTAATCACCAAGATGATATATGGGTATATTGGGTGTATCCAAGGTTAGTACAACTTCCCCAGATAATGTGGTTTTGATTATTTGTCCTGTAACTTGTTCACTTTCTGGATATTCGTATCCAATTTCCTTCAGTCGATTTCTACCACAGTCGGCCAACCATAAATATTCATTCTTATCTTCTTTTACAATGGTTATTCCGTGGGCGGCTGTAAGCCCGCTGTCCCATGTGTTTTGAATATTGCCCTGTTTATCTAAAACGACTATAGTGCGGCTATCTTGTAAAGCAGTTATGATATATCCTGCTTCTGTAATTGCGACTCCATGATGTGCCCAGCTTGTTGTGGCAGAATCCGAATCTGGAGTCTTGGCCCAGTTGTCAATCCACTCATACGTATGTTTGCCGGCTCCTATTAACATATGTAACCCTCTATTTTATATTGAAATTACGTCGTGCCACACATCTTAAAGACTAAATCATAAATGTGTATGTGACTTCCATAATTCTGTTTATATGTTATCTGTGTGCAAATACTGAGACACAGATTTTTGTTTAATGCAAAGATATGCTTATGGGAATTGTTCTATTCAGATTCGGTAGATTCCTGACTATTTGGTGTTTTTGATCGCATTTGATCATTAATCCATTTTTTCAAAGTGTCTAGAGTTGGTGGTGCTACGTAAAAAACTTGAATATCATTTGGGAATTGGATGTTATGGTTTTCGCTAATGAAAAGTACACCAGCTTCGTCTTCCTTCAGAGTTTCATTTATTAGTTTGCCTATGGACTCGAATCGTTTTTGAGTCGTTTCCTGTAGATTTTGAATCGCTAAATTCAGCACTTTTTCACTACTTAATCCGATAGTCAGGCATCGGTGCCAATCTGAATTTTCTGCAAACAAATCTTTATCTTCAGTGGCTTCTAGTGTGGCTGTAGATTTACACATTTCCTCTATGAATGAATAGGCCTTAGGATTAATTTGGTTTAATAGTTCCATGCCTTCGTCACCATTAGCAAAAAGTGATTCATGGTAAACATGAGAGACTGTAGTTAAAGACCTTTCTAAGTTATTTATATGGTCTTTAACTTCCATCCAGTAGCGGTCCAGTAAATCGTGACCCTCTTGAGGAACCTGTGGAGGAAATGCAAACATTGGTACCAAAAAGAGTTTTCGGTGTCCGCTGTATTTTTCTGGATTTGGTTTAGGGAATTTGCTGAGTGGTGTAGTCATATATGTTATCTCCGTTCACTTATAATATATTTAATGTGACGTGGTTTATTTAACTATATTTATGTTTTCGTAAGGCCGTTTGTGTGAACAGAGTTACTAACTTCGATTTTTTGTATACGTACCGCACAAACTTTGTATTCAGGTATCTTAGAATTAGGATCATACACTGAATTAGTTAAGAAGTTAGCTGCGTGTTGACTTAATTTCACAAACGGTACAAATACTTCACCTTGACGCATTTTTTCTGTATATATGGCTCTACCTTCCAGTTCACCTCGTCTAGACATTATACGTATCCATTCACCATCAGCGACATTGTAACGTTCTCCGTCTTGGTGGCTAATTGATATTTGCAATTCTGGTGCACGTGCTAATAACCCTTGTGATCTCTTTGTGATGGTTCCACCATGCCAGTGGTATAAGATTCGGCCTGTATTAAGTATCAAAGGGAAGCGTTTGTTAGGAAGTTCTTCTGCGGGAGCTCCTTGTTCAAAGGCTACGAATTTCACTTTTGGTCCTCGAGGAAAATCGTGCTCGTATAGAAATCTAGTTCCTTTATGTTCTGGGGTAGGGCAGGGCCATTGGATACCACCTTCATTATCCAGACGTTTGTATGAAATCCCAGATATTATAGGAGTTAGACTTGCCATTTCCTGCCATATTTCAGATGGGTGATTGTAGGAAAACTCCTTATCGAGTTCTAGGCCTAAATTCTTACTGATACGTTGGCCAAGATCGCAAATTATTTCCCAGTCAGGACGACTTTCCCCAATAGGCTCTATTAATTTCCTGACTCGTTGTACACGTCGCTCACTGTTGGTGAATGTACCATCTTTTTCTGCAAAACTGGTTGCAGGGAGTACCACATCGGCTATTTCGGCGGTCTCGTGCATGAAAATGTCTTGTACCACCAGAAAGTCGAGTTGCTTAAAAGCTTTTTCTGTATGATGCAAATCTGGTTCACTGAGAAGAGGGTTTTCGCCAGTAATGTACATGGCTTTGACGCGACCTGTAGAGATTTCCTTGATCATATCTGTTACGACTAATCCTTCCTCAGACGGTAAATCATGATTCCCCCAAGCTTTTCTGAATTTGGAGATAGAATCATCTCCAATAATTTGGTAACCCGGGAAAGCGTTAGGAAGACATCCAGCATCTCCACACCCCTGTACGTTATTTTGTCCTCTTAACGGAGATATGCCAGATCCTGGTTTTCCTAGTTGTCCTGTTACAAATGCCAGATTTATCAGAGAGTGTGCGTTGGCTGTACCATTGGTGTGTTGAGTAATACCCATACCCCATATTAGGCATGAGCCACTAAAAGGAGGAGTTGCATACATTATGGCCGCTTTTGCAATGTCACTAGACGGTACTCCAGTGATTTTCTCTGCATATTCTAAGTCGTATTTATCTATCACGCTTCGCCACTGTGTGAATCCCTCTGACCTGTTTTCTACGAACTCCTTATCCAATATGTTTTGATCCAAGATTACCTTGGCCATAGAATTGAGGAGAGCTACATCAGTGCCGGGTCTAGGTCTTAGCCATAAGTCAGCAAAGTCACACATCTCAATCCGGCGTGGATTTATTACTATTAACTTAGCTCCTTTTTCTATAACAGCTTTTCTCATTCTAGATGCAGCTACAGGATGGTTTGAGTTAGCATCGGAACCTATTATGACCAAACAACCGGCTTCTTCGTAGTCAATATAAGAATTACTAGTAGCACCGCTACCTAAGGCGGTTAGCATGGCTTCTACGGAAGGAGAGTGACATAATCTAGTACAGTGATCTATGTGGTTGCTTTGCATAACCAGACGAGCAAATTTCTGTTGAATGTAACCGTCTTCGTTAGTTGCTTTGGCAGAACACAATGTAGCGAAAGTGCCATCTCTATAATTCGCCAATTTATTTGATATGTGATTAAGTGCTTCATCCCAGGAGACAGGTTCAAGTTTGCCATTCTTACGTAACAAGGGAGTTTTAAGCCTATCTCCATGGTTTACAAATGTGTACCCGAATCTTCCTTTGACACATAACATACCTACACTGGATTTGTTGTCTGGATCGTCTAACATTCCAATGATTTTGTCATTTAAGTCTATTTGTGCTTCAATTCCACAGCCAACGCCACAATATGGACAAGTAGTTTTTATTTTCTTATCTACTTTAGTGATTGGGTTTTTGACCTCAATGGCTCCAGTGGGACACACCGACAGACATTGCCCGCATGTAGTACAGACAGATTCTATTAGAGGTTTATCCATAAACGTGCCTATTCGGCTGTTTCGGCTGCTACCAATTAAATCTATTGCTCCTATAAATTGGTGTCCAGCCTGACAAGCGGAGGCACATCTGCCACAAAGTATGCAAGAGTCCATTGATATATTAAATATGGGATTGCTTTCATCTACAGATTCTCTGTCTCGACCGCGCCATTGAGATGTTTTTATATCGTGATGGTTTGCTGC
The DNA here is from genome assembly GCA_964605345.1 of uncultured Dehalococcoidia bacterium. Taxonomy (GTDB): domain Bacteria; phylum Chloroflexota; class Dehalococcoidia; order Lucifugimonadales; family CAZSCD01; genus CAZSCD01. The sequence goes on along the minus strand of CAZSCD010000001.1, from coordinate 6,129 downwards.
AATTGTGAGTTCTTTGTAATCGGTTTCATTAATTTCCTTGTTGGATTTAGAGGAATGTTCGGGGAACATAGCCAAAGTCATTTCTATGACTCCTCTACGTATATTACGAACTTCGGGAGTATCGGTCCATATTTTTAACCCATCTTTGACAGGTAACGAACATGAAGCCGGATATCCATTGACACCTTCTACTTGTATAAGGCATGTCCTGCATGCGCCCAGAGGCTTCATGTCTGGATCTTTGCAGAGTTGAGGCACATAGGTTCCAGACGAATTTATTACATCTAAAACAGACGAGTCTGGAGATGCCTCTACATATTTACCATTAATAGAAATTGTTATAGTCATGATTCGTTTTAGGATTGTTCAGTATTTAATTTATTGTTGATCAGTATAAAGTGGTTCAATTCCATCATATCTAAAGTCGTGAGGTAATTAAATAGCAAGTTCATTTTTAAAGAAGTGTAAAAAACTTTTAATTGGACCGCCTGAAGCTTGTCCTAATCCACATAACGATGCGGCTTCAGTTATTTCTGTTATATATCTTAACTCATCTAAATCTTTCGTTTCTCCTTCTTTAGATATTAATCTATCTATAACTTCTACCATGCGAGGTGTGCCTTCACGACATGGTGTGCATTTCCCACATGACTCAGATGCGTTATATGCTGCCAGAGTCCTTACGGATTCCAGTATACTGAGTTGGTTGTTAATGGCAATTATCCCACCAGCTCCTAACATGACACCAGCGTCATGAAGTTTCCCGGGGCGTATTGGAGTGTCCAACATTGATATTGGTAATAGTCCGCTTGATGGACCACCTACTGCCAGTGCAGCTAATGTGTGGCTATTTTGAATTCCTCCGCCTATGTCATAGACTATTTCACGTAATGTAGTGCCCATTGGAACTTCTATGACACCAGGACGTTGAACTGAACCACTCAGACTTATTATCTTAGTCCCCTTATCTGAATCGGTTCCTATTTTAGTAAATGTTTGAGAACCTTTGCTAATTATGAATGGTATGGTTGCCAACGTTTCAGCGTTGTTAATTACTGTTGGGTTATTCCACAAACCTGATTCTGTTGGAAATGGAGGTTTTAGGCGAGGTTCCCTGCGATATCCTCCCATGGTGTTTAAAAGTGTGGTTTCTTCTCCACAAACGTAGCCTCCAGCTCCTCTGTATATATATACGTCAAGATTAAATCCAGACCCTAAAATATCATTGCCTAATAATCCTAGTTTATATGCTTGATCTACGGCTGTTTCAATCCTTAATGTGGAAAGATTAGCCTCAGCGTTAATGTAGATGTATACTTCATTGATGCCAGAGGCACGTGCGGCTATGATGGCGCCTTCTAGTATTCTGTGAGGAACACCCTCCATAAGATGCCTGTCTTTGAATACGCCTGGTTCTCCTTCTTCACAATTCACAACCAGATATCTTGGAGTTTTATCGATGTTACTCGCGCCTTGCCACTTAAGAGCTGCAGGAAAATAAGCTCCGCCTCTACCACGTAGACCGGATGATTTAACTTCTTCTATAATTGCTTCAGGTGACATAGATAAAGCCTGGGCCATGCCTAAATAACCATCGTGTACTATGTAATCTTCAATGTCGGTACTATCCAAATATCCGCACATATCCATAGTTAGTCTGTATTGTGATGAAAAGAAGTTGTGTTGATCAACTGATGGCTCTGTTAGATCATTCAAAATAGACTGTGCGGATTCAGGTGTTACATTAGTGAAGCGCTGTTGTTGCCCAGAAGGATACGTGGCTACAATTTGTGGAGCACTGAAACATGCTCCATCGCATCCAGTGATGATCATGTATGTATCTGTGGGCAACAATTTTGATATTGTATCTGTTACTTCTTGTGCTTCAACAGAATTCGAACAATGGCCTATTTGTAGAGCTATTCTAGTTTTGCCATTACGTGTAGCGGTGTGTTTTTGTGTAATTGCTTGTTTGATGCTGTATAACGATTTTAGGCAATGTTGATTATTCATTTTCGATTATCTCTTGGAGCAATTGACGAATAGTTTCAGGCATAATTCGTCCTTTCCATATATGATCCATTTCAATTATTGGTGCCATGCCGCATAAGAAGCCGCATGCAGTTTCTTCGAAAGTTAATTTGCCATCTTCTGTTGTTTGTCCGGGTTGAATATGCAGTTTTGATGATACTTCGTTGAGTAACTCTTTACTACCGTTAATCTTACAACTTAATCCAGTGCAGATCCTCAATATGTGAGTGCCAGGTTTTTTTATTCTGAGTTCAGTGTATGAAGTTGCTGCCCCGTAAACCTCACTGGCGGGTATACCCAAATGCCAACCTACTACTTCTATGGCCCACTCAGGAAGATGCCCAAATTCATTGTGTATGAAGTGTAGGGCAGGGAGTAATTGAGCGCGACTGCGTGGGAAGGTGTTGCGTAGTATTTCCCTCAGAGATTGTTTGTCTGTTATCAATTTAGTCTCATATTGCCTTAGTTTAGGTTACGATATAAGTCGAGTTCGTATTATTTACCGATATTTGATTTCAAGTGATATTTGTAGTTACACAGGTATAGTTGTTCCGTTTACAATTTTAAGGATATCTAATTCGCTTAGTTTTTCGTCGGGTATCATTCCATTTTCATCCCATCCACGTGCACGATAGTAACTTTGAATCATGATGTCAAGTTCTGTTTTACTAAGACCTATTTCCGATTTAGAGTCTGTGATAAGTTTTTCGTTAAGAACTCTGGGAGGAAGTGTGTCGTCCTCATGTGTCCAACCTTCTCTTATATTGAACATCTTTTTCAAGTTATTGATTCTTTCTCCGGTTTGTTTAAGTTGAGAATCGGTAATTTCCCAACCGGTCACGCATTCATATATTGTAGCTGATTCGGCAAAGAAATCATCAAATGATTTACGGAGGAATTTACACCATATAAGTGAATCCAGAACTGCTGAAAAGTCCTCACTTTCCATAGCAATGGGACCTCTTGTTGAATCTGCCTCGAATCTATTAACCTTAGATGAAAAATCAGCTTCATATGCCGAAGACCTGTTATGACATGCGCCGCGAGTACTTACTGCCAATCCCAATGCCATAGTCTTGAGACTTCTAGGTTCATATCCCGGCATTTCCAACCCCTTTACATGCATCGCCCAGGTTTCAGAATTATGTCCCATTATTCTTGAAGCAATACGGCTACCTTCGGCTAATACATCTCCAAATCCATCTCTATTTGCAATCATAGAAAGGCATGACATGAGAGCCTCTTCATTTCCAAATTCCAATTTGACCCCATTTGTATCTCGAATATTTATAATGCCCTTTTCCCAGCATTCCATAGCCCATGCTATGGTTGATCCAGCGCTTATGACGTCAATTCCAACTTCATTACATAGATGAGAAGCACGTATTATAGTATTCGGATTTGAAATTCCTACAAGAGGACCCAATGCAAAAGCAGTTTCGTATTCTAATCTACTTGTGGTGTTTGGTAGATTATCAGTAGTCGTCAGGATTTTCTCGCATCCAATGGTACAGTTGGCGCAGTGGGCATTTTTCACCAAATGAGCTTCATGAAAGTGTTCACCACTGATAGATTCACTATCTTTGAATGTGGATTGTTGGAAATTTTGTGTTGGGAGTACTCCTAATCTATTAAAAACTGCCATATTCGATATTGTTCCTATAGAACGATATTTCTGAGTGGATGGACCAAGGCTCTTATAAGACAAGTTTTTGCGAATTGTGTTAAGCATTTCAGGATTGTGTACGGGTGTAACATTTGAGCCACTGACTGCAATTGCCTTTAAGTTTTTGGATCCCATAACAGCGCCTGGGCCAGTACGCCCAGCGTGTCTGCCTCCATCATTGCTTATACTGGCTATGCGAACCAAATTTTCTCCTGCAGGACCTATACAAGCTACGCGTATTTGATTTCCTAGATCTTCTTTGATTTTTTGTTCAGTATCTGAAGTGCTTAGTCCAAGAAGGTGATTTGCATTTAAAAACTGTACAGAACTGTTATTAATTGAGAGCAGTACAGGAAATGGACACTTTCCAGTAATGATAAGTGCATCATATCCTGTTTTTTTTAACTCGGTGGCCATAAAACTGGAAGACAGTGAGTCTCCAATGAAGCCTGTTAGAGGTGATTTGGTGACGACTGCAAATTTACTTGAAGTGGTTAGGTTAGTACCCACTAAAGGGCTACAAGTGAAAATTAGAGTGTTTGCTGGATCTAATGGGTCTATGCCCGTCGGGCAATATTTGTATAATAAATATGTTCCTAGACCTACTCCCCCAATAAATTTACGCAATATGTCTTCATCTAAAGGATGATCGGTTATTTCCTGATTGCTCAAATTAATGACTAGGAATTTACCATGATATCCAAGCATCTGTTCATCAACCTCCAGCCTGGCTAGAAAACAGTAATATAACGTCGTTGTTGGTAAGATTTAATGGTTCATTGGATATAAAGGATACACCATTTACGTTGAACACGTAGCTTTCTTGTAGTCCTGATCGGTCAGATAGAATTACTTCACCAACTAATTCCGGACAAATATCAGATAATGCATGTGTTAGATCTTTGAGTGTGGATTGTTTAGGGATACTTATTTGAGTTTCACGTAGTCCAGTTAATATTCGTGCTGAACCAAAAAACTCCACGTGTATGTTTATGAAACGTGGGTTAATATTTTGGCTGTTATGCATCGAATGTTTTTAACTTGATTTTGGAAGTATATTAATAGCTGTATCTAAATCTTTTTGCGTATTAATATTAAAAAAACTTATGTGGTTTGGGTCATATGCATCTATGGTGTCTTCCGATACCCATTTGACTTTTATTTGTTCAAATAATCCAGATATTTTTAAGTCGTCATTCTCTATTTTATGTTGTATTTTTGATAGACAATACTTTGAATATATGGCGTGGATAGGTTCAGGTCTATTAGATAAAACAGGGACTATGGCATATGATCCATTTCGTAGAGATAACATATGTTCCAATAACTGGGTGTTTAGGAATGGCATATCACATGCTACAACAATTCCCCAGTGACTTTCTGAGGCGGATAATCCAGTAAATATGCCTCCAAGAGATCCTTTGTCAGGGTATATGTCTATTGCAACTTTTGCTGAATCGGGTAGGGGAAGTTGAGAAGCTCTTTCTTGATTATTCACAACTATTATTGTTTCATTGGTGATTAAGGATATGCGGTCTATCACATGACTTATCAGAGGGCTTCCATTAAATTCCTCTACCGCCTTGTTACGACCTAATCGACGGCTCATGCCTCCGGCTAGAATTATTCCGCACACTGTTGATTTATCGTTCATGCATTATGTTAAATTGTCAAAAGTCATCACATTTATGTAAGTAGAGTTATATGATCACATTCAACAATTGCTCCTTTGAGTTACTATATTTCCCATTGTCGACACATCGTATCCACCTAAAGCTTCCACCTCATTCTTGAATTCTTGGCTGTGAATTACTGATATAAGAGGTTCTAGCAATTTGTCTTTATAAAATATCTTAGGGATTACTAGGTCGTATTGTTCTTTCATAACTGGTACGAAATCGTTATCCATGGCTTTGGCTGCAGAAAAAATGCCCAATCCAACGTCTGCTTGGCCTCCGGCTACTGCGGCAGATATAGCCAAATGTGTAAATGCTTCGCGTGAGTACCCCTTTATTTTCCGAGAATCCATATGGTTTTGTTTTATTTTGTAGTCCAGTAATATTCTGGTTCCAGATCCTCTTTGTCGATTTATGAATGTAACGTCATCTCGCGACAAATCTTCCAGACCGGTAATATTTTTGGGATTATCTTTAGGAACAATTAACCCTTGAATTCTTTGTACTAGATTGATTACAACAACATCAACATCTGAAAGATATTGATTTATGAATGTTAAGTTATATTCTCCGGTTTGCTCGTCTAGGAGATGTGATCCAGCTAAATGAGATTCTTCACGACCTAAAGATTTTAATCCGCCCAAACTTCCAACGTTGGACGATGAAAGTGTTAGTTTGGGATTGTGTCGACGTATTTGGTTAGCTAACAAATCTAGTGTTAAATCATGACTGCCGATAGTTACGATAGTATTTCTT